>CALXAS010000001.1 GCA_944386315.1 uncultured Clostridia bacterium
TTACCTTTAAGCCTGCTCTTACATTAGGTGCACCACATACAATTTGCAAAACTTCATCTCCTACATTTACTTTGCAAACATGTAAGTGGTCAGAATCTGGGTGCATCGTACATTCTAGCACTTCTCCTATTACTAAATTGGTAGCTGAAATCAAAGGACCTGCTGAGTCATATTCATTTCCTACATTGGTCATATCTTCCGCTAATTTTTTTACATCTACATCAATATCCACATAATCTTTTACAAAATTTGTACTTAACTTCATCTTTCTTCCCTCCTTGCTCTTAATCCATTCTATCAAATTGCTTTAAAAATCTGATATCATTTTGATATAATAAACGAATGTCTGTAATGCCATATTTGAACATAGCAAGCCTATCTAGTCCTGTTCCAAAAGCAAATCCTGTATATTTTTCTGGGTCATAACCGTTCATTTTTAATACATTTGGATGTACCATTCCTGAACCTAATATCTCTATCCATCCTGTTTGTTTACATAGATTGCAACCTTTTCCACCACATTTGAAGCAACTAACATCTACTTCATAAGATGGCTCTGTAAATGGGAAATAACTTGGTCTAAATCTTAATACAGAATTTTCTCCTAGCATTTTTTTCACAAATACTTCTAATGTTCCCTTTAAATCCGCAAGGGAAATATTTTTATCGATGACTAAACCTTCTACCTGACCGAATTGATGAGAATGTGTTGCATCATCGTCTCTTCTATATACTTTTCCTGGACAAATAACTCTAATTGGTGTTTTTTCTTCATTTTCCATCATGACTCTTGCTTGCACTGCAGATGTTTGTGTACGTAGTAGATATTCTGTTGTTACATAAAAACTATCTTGCATATCTCTTGCAGGATGTCCTTTTGGAAGATTTAATCTTTCAAAACAATATTCATCTGTTTCTAATTCAGGTCCATCTACTACATCATACCCCATAGAAACAAATAAATCCTCTACCTCTTCTATAATACGATTCATAGGGTGTTTGCTTCCTCTTTTTACTTTTGTAGCTGGAAGCGTAATATCAATGGTTTCCTCTTTTAATTTTCTGTTTAGCTCTTCTTGTTTAAACTGCTCTTCTTTTTCTTTAATTTTGCTCTCTAGTGTATCTCTTACTACATTTACCTGGCTTCCTACTACTGGTCTTTCTTCTGGAGATAAGGCTCCCATTCCTCTTAGAATAGCTGTTAATTCTCCTTTTTTCCCTAAATAAGTGACACGTACTTCTTCTAGTTGTTTTTCATTTTCTGCCTTGTTAATGGCATCTAATGCTTTTGTTTTCATTTCTTCTATTTGCTCTTTCATAGCTCCTCCTTCTGCCCTCGCAGGCGTTTTTATTTTCTTATTTTAAATTTTTCTAATACGAAAAAGAACCACTCTTCCTATTTATAGGACGAATGGTTCTTATCCGTGGTACCACCTAAATTTATCAATTTTTTATTATGATTGACCTCATTTCTCTTTAACGCAGAGTCTGCACGCTATCTTCTACTTTATTATTTCAAAAATAGTCCTCCAAAGTGAAATTTCAGCTATAGTTCTTATCCATGGCTCTCAGCGCCTCACCATTTTCTCTGTTTATAAGAATACTCTATCGCCTACTTTGCTTTTTCAAAGGATTTTTTATTTAAAACTTATGTAGTATCTTATCATAAATTTTGGAAAATGGCAATAGTTTTTTGGTTTATTTTATAGTTTCTTCCTTTGCAGTTTTCGCTTGTGTAATAATTCCATTTTCTCCTACTATCATACTAATACTAACTCCTGCTAAAATAATTAGCACGATGATAGTAACCACTAACGCAATAAGTGTAATTCCTTCTTGTTTATTCTTTTGTTTTTTCATCACTTTGTCCTCCTTATTTTTATTCTTATGTAGAAAATTATATCTTTTTTTCTTTTCTTCTTCTCTATATTTTCGCTTTTTTGTAATTACTTATTTCCATAATTGATTTACACTACTAAAAATTTTGATTTTTAAAACTATATTTTGTTTATATAATTGCATTTCTATAAAGTAAAAAGCTAATGGAAATTATTCATTTACCAATAGCTTTCGTGTAAAAAGATTTAATTTACATTTTCCAAGATGATATTTTTATATAGATATGGCAATCTATCTATATATGGATTAGATATTTTTCCATTTTCCAAATCTGTCCATATTATCTTCATTGCCTGATTCCTAGTATGAAAGCTTACTATTTCATACAAATTAAAAGAATAAGCCCCCCATTTTTTGTCCTCTGATAAGAATAATATCTCCCGGTATTATATCCTTCAAAGATTTTTCTGTACCATTTGCTTGGTAAACTCTAATGAGAGTTCCTTCTTTAGGAAGAATATACATTTTATCTTTGCAAAAACGAAGAGCCCCTATCGTTTCAAATTTATTTATTTTATCCACAAATGGATTTACTTCCCTTGTATGTTTCTGGAACAAAAGTGAAAATTAAAATTTTCACTCTTGGCACTAATTTAAGTTAGTGCCAATTTTTTATAAAGATGTTGTTTTTAAGTTTCCACCTAATTTTTTAGGCAACCCTTTTCTTTAATGGTCGTTGTTCTCGACCAATATCCATCGCTATTTCTAGGTCTGGACTAAACATTTCTTTTATATATTTTCTTAAAATATTTAAGCTTCCATTATTATTTTTTCTTGTATTTCATTTAATTCAATATCACATACAAATGTTAATCTCAATTCTTCACCTCCAATCGTTTTATTATTTATATCATATAGAACAAATTTTCGCAAGTGTTTTTCATAAAATTTTATTTTTTATTAAATTTAAAACAAATTGCTTTACTTTCCTAATATATAAAAAATATAATTGTTCTTTCAAGCCCAATTGTATTAACCTTTGATAAATCCGCTTGTCTGATAAATAATAAATGCTATTGGGGTGTTCTTCCAAATATCGCTTTACATTATATACTTTAGAACACTTTTTTCCTTCTATAATTTCGTAATCACCATTTTTATCTCTTCTCCTATTTTCTATAAGAAATTTTGCATTTTGTACGAGAATGTGGTCCGCTCCTGTATATCTTTCTTCTTTGCTGATTATTTGTATCTTATGCCACTCATTTTTAAATATTTTGATTTTATTGCCAAAAAAGATTAAGTTATATACCATATACATAGAACAAGTAACTTGCAACATACTTGCATCAATTAAAATAGTTTTGTCTTCCTCATAGTACATCTGTAAACATTGTTTAATTAATGTTCTCCGTTCAATTTCATTCAACATTTTTTAACTCCTCCTGAAATAAATCCATCTTTCTACATTTTTTTGTTTTTTAATACATTCCGCCCATGTCTGCCTCTGCTCCATGGTTTGCACAATTACAATTTTCTTCTTTTTTATCTGTTACAATGCTTTCTGTAGTAAGTACCATAGAAGCAATAGATGCAGCATTTTGAAGAGCACTTCTAGATACTTTTGTAGGATCTACTACTCCGGCTTTTTTCATATCTTCATAAGTATTGTTTGCTGCATTAAATCCTATTCCTTTTTCGCTATTCTTTACTTTTTCTACAATAACAGCTGGCTCTAATCCTGCATTTACTGCTATTTGTTTTGCTGGTTCTTCTAATGCTTTTAATACAATACTTGCTCCTAGTTTTTCGTCTCCTGCTAATTTGCTTACTTCTTTTTCTACTTCTGGAATGATATTTAAGTAAGCTGTTCCACCACCTGCTACAATTCCTTCTTCTACCGCTGCCTTTGTAGCAGATAAAGCATCTTCTATTCTTAATTTTTTATCTTTCATTTCTACTTCTGTTGCAGCTCCTACACCAATAACAGCAACGCCTCCTGCAATTTTTGCAAGTCTTTCTTGTAGATTTTCTTTTTCAAATTCGCTCTTTTCGTCTGCTATTTGTGCTTTAATTTGTCCTACACGGTCTGCTATTTGTTGTTTATCTCCCATTCCGTCTACAATGATAGTATTTTCTTTTTGTACTTTTATTTGTTTTGCTCTACCTAATTGTTCGATAGTTGTATCTTTTAATTCTAATCCTAAATCTGATGTAATGACTTCTCCACCTGTTAAGATAGCAATATCTTGTAACATAGCTTTTCTCTTATCTCCATATCCAGGTGCTTTTACAGCTACTACATTTAATACACCTCTTAATTTATTTAAGATAAGAGTAGATAATGCTTCTTGTTCTACATCATCACAAATAATCACTAATTTACCAGATTGTTGCATTAAGTTTTCTAGTAATGGTAATATTTCTTGAATATTACTAATTTTCTTATCTGTAATTAAAATATATGGATTATCTACAATAGCTTCCATTTTTTCTGTATCTGTTACCATATATGGAGAAACATATCCTTTATCAAATTGCATTCCTTCTACAATATTTAATTCTGTGTTAGATGTTTTAGATTCTTCTATGGTAATAACTCCATCTTTAGAAACTTTTTCCATTGCTTCGGAAATTAATTCTCCTACTTCTTCATTATTTGCAGAAATGCTTGCAACTCTTGCAATATCTTCTTTACCATTTACTGGGCTACTTATTTTCTTTAATGCCTCTACAGATGTGCCTACTGCTTTGTCCATACCTCTTTTAATAGCCATTGGGTCTCCACCTGCTGCTACATTTTTTACTCCTTCTTTAATCATACTTTGTGCTAAAACGGTAGCTGTTGTAGTTCCATCACCTGCTACATCGTTTGTTTTTGTAGAGACTTCTTTTACAAGTTGTGCTCCCATATTTTCAAATGGGTCATCTAATTCTATTTCTTTTGCAATTGTAACACCATCGTTTGTAATAAGAGGTGCACCGAATTTTTTATCCAATACTACATTTCTTCCTTTTGGTCCTAATGTAACCTTTACAGTATCTGCTAATTGATTTACACCGTTTAATAAACTTTTTCTGGCTTCTTCACCAAATTTAATTTGTTTTGCCATTTTTCATTCCTCCTTAAAATTTTTAAACTTTTCTATTTAGTCTTTTACTCTGCAATTGCTAAGATATCGCTTTGCTTTACTATAATATAATCTTCTCCTTCGTATTTTATTTCTGTTCCAGCATATTTATTTACTACTACTTTATCTCCTTTTTGGATGTACATTTTTACTTCTTTTCCATCTACTTCTCCACCTGGTCCTACAGCAATTACTTCAGCAATTTGAGGTTTTTCTTTACTATTTCCAGCTAAAATAATGCCACTCTTTGTTGTTTCCTCACTTTCTATCATCTTTATAACTACTCTGTCTGCTAATGGTTTTAACATTTTACATTACCTCCTCATTTTTAAAACATTATATAAAATTAGCAGTCTTTATCTTAGACTGCTAATAATGTATACCCATTTTTACAAAAAGTCAATACTCTTTTTTTAATTTTCACATATTTTTCACAAAAGTACATTGTTTTTTCTATGCAACTTTTTCTGTATAATTAATTACTGTAATTTCTGTAATTGCATTTCTTACTGAATTTACTAATTTCTCTAATTGCTTTGCCACCTCATTACTATAGGATACTTCTCCACACTGCTTACATACTTGAGAAGGTACATTTTTAATAATGATAATACAATTATCTAATTCTACCATAAATGTTGTATTTTTATTTTCTAAGTCTCCTTTACACATAAAACAATTCATATTATTTAATCTCCTTTCTTGTCTTCATATCTTCTTCCCATTTTATATTATCTGGATAGTATGCTGTAATTATCCATAATTCTGTCTCATTTAGGCCACATACTATATGTATAACTTCATTATTTAAATTTATTCCATATACTAAACAACTTGGATATGGATAATCATTTTCATATTCTTCTATTATTTCTCCATTTAATAGAGCATTTTCTATATCTTCTTGTGTTATACTTCTTTGAAATAATCTAACCATAACATGATTAGTCCACCTAATTTTTCCATCTCTAACCATTTGTTGTATCTTGTTTATACTTAATTTTTCCATATGCACCTCTTTTTATTCTTAATATATATTATCATACTATTACTAAAAATATCAATATCGTATCCTCTTTTTTAAAAAATCCCTATTACATTGCCTCTCTCATCTAATGTAATATTTTCTGCTGCTGGATGTTTTGGAAGTCCCGGCATTGTCATAATCTTTCCAGTAATGGCTACAATAAATTCTGCCCCTGCTTTTAAAAGAACTTCTTTTACATGTATTGTATAAGGTGTTTGATCCGTTATATTTTTTGGGTCATCTGACAAAGAATTTTGTGTTTTTGCAATGCAAACTGGTAAATTTCCATATCCCAATTCTTTTATTTTATTCATTTGGTTAATTGCTTCTTTGGTATATTCCACTTTCTCTGCTCCATAAATTTTGGTAGCTATTTTTTCTATTTTTTCTTCTATTGCTTCTTCTAATTCATAACAATAGTCTAATGATACAGTTTTCTTTTGGTTCTTGCAAAGTTTTGCTACTTTTCTAGCTAAATCAGTGACTCCTTCTCCACCTTTTTCCCAAGCCTCTACTAAACTTACCTGTACTTCTTCCTTTGTTTGCTCTTTTATACTATTTTCTAAATATTCTATTTCTTCCTTAGTATCGGATGAATAGCGGTTAATGGCTACAATCACTGGCAAATGATACACATTTTGCATATTATGGATATGCTTCATTAAATTCTTCATACCTTTTGCTAATGCTTCTTTATTTTCTTCTTGTATATGTTCTTTTTCTGCTCCTCCATGGTATTTTAATGCCTTTAATGTTGCCACAATTACCACTACATTTGGTCTAATTCCTGCTTTTCTACATTTTATATCCAAGAATTTTTCTGCTCCTAAATCTGCCCCAAAACCAGCCTCTGTTACACAAAAATCTGCTAGAGACATGCCTAATTTTGTAGCTATGATACTATTACATCCATGGGCAATATTGGCAAATGGTCCTCCATGAATAATGGCTGGTGTATGCTCTAAAGTTTGTACTAAATTTGGCTCTATAGCATCCTTTAATAAAACTGCCATTGCTCCTTCTGCCTTTAAATCTTTTGCCTTTACTGGGTTTCCTTCTTCATTATAGCCTATAATAATATTTCCCAATCTTCTTTTTAAATCTTCTCTATCTTTTGCTAAGCATAAAATAGCCATAATTTCTGATGCCACTGTAATATCAAATCCATCTTCTCTTGGCACCATGTTTTTCTCTCCCGATAGTCCTACTTCTACTTTTCTAAGTTGTCTATCATTTAAGTCCATACACCTTTTCCATGTTACTTCTTTTATATCTAAGTCATTTCCTTGAAAAATATGATTATCTATCATAGCAGCTAATAAATTGTTAGCCGCTGTAATAGCATGTATATCCCCTGTAAAATGAAGATTAATGTCTTCCATAGGTGCTACTTGTGCATAACCACCACCAGTTGCTCCTCCTTTTATACCAAATACAGGACCTAAGGATGGTTCTCTTAAGGCTAAGATGGATTTCTCTCCTATTTTTCTCAAACCATCTGCTAACCCTATAGATATGGTTGTTTTTCCTTCTCCTAATGGTGTAGGATTAATAGCTGTTACTAATACCAAATTTCCTTTTTTCTTTTCTTTTAATCTATTTTGTACATCTAATGAAATTTTAGCTTTCCATTTACCATATAAATTTATTTCATTTTCCTCTAATCCAATTTCTTTTGCTACCTGCGAAATTGGTTTTAAGTCTACTTTTTTAGCAATTTCTATATCCTCCATCTTTTCTCCACCCTTTCTCTATATGAAATAAACCGGATTTTTTAAAACCCAGTTTATACAATCAATCCTACTATAATACCAATTAAAGCCCCAACAAAAACTTGCTTTGGCGTATGTCCTAAAACTTCTACTAATTTTCCTGATACTTCTACACCTGTAAGTCCTGGTGTTTCTACTATTTTATTCAATAATTCTGCCTGTTTTCCTGCCGCTCTTCTTACCCCTGCAGCATCATACATTACCACAATAGAAAATACAACTGCTATGGCAAAAATAGGAGATTCTATCCCATATGCTCTCCCTATCATAGTAGTTAATGAAGTTACTACCGCAGAATGAGAACTTGGCATTCCACCAGCTCCTAATATTCTTTTAAAATTAAATTTTTTTGTTTCTACTAAATCCCATATTAATTTAAATAACTGTATTCCAAACCATACAGCAAATGGTGTAATTAAATAACGATATTGTTCCCAAAATTCTATCATTGTAATACCCCTCTTGTCCTTCTTCCTAACTGTTTATTTTTAGTTTTCTTCTTCTCCTTTAATTGGAGCAAAGTTTTCTTCTTTTAGTGTACCATTTTCTTCTAATAAAATGGTAATTTTCTTTTCTGCATTTTGCAAAATTTTATTGCATGTTTTGGATAATTCCATTCCTTCTTCAAATTTTGCCATTGACTCTTCTAAGCTTAAATTGCCCTTTTCTAGCTCTGCTGTAATACTTTCTAATTTTGTTATTGCTTCTTCAAATGGTATTTCTTCTTTTTTCATCATTCTTGTTCCTTTCTCTCTAAAAACAATCTAGCTACATTTACTAGGAAAGATTGTATATCTTTAATTCATTTCTCTTTTTTCAAAAGTTCCTGTTACTACGTCAATGGTATAATATACTAATGCTTCTGTAGTGCTACTATCTCTTACAGACACAATATATCTTCCATCTGCCTGTATACCTTCTACACCGAATTTTACATTCTCTGTAGTACCATAATCTCCTCTTGCTATTGCAATTGCTCTTTCCTCTTCTGTCTCTGGACTCTCCTCAAACGTT
Organism: uncultured Clostridia bacterium; assembly: GCA_944386315.1. Lineage (GTDB taxonomy): Bacteria > Bacillota > Clostridia > TANB77 > CAG-508 > UMGS1663. The sequence goes on from CALXAS010000001.1 coordinate 8,784, forward strand.
TCTGAAGAAGTATTTTCTACCTCATTCTGTGCTTGTGTATTTTCCTCCACTGGCGTTTGTATCTCTTCATTTGCTTGCGTATTTTCTTGCGCATTTTCTTGTATATTCTCTATAACATTTTCTGTAGTCTCTTCTACTTCATTTCCAGCTACTACTGTGCCAATCGTCTCATTTGTTCTTCTAGGACTTGGAAAAGCAAACCACACAATTAAGATAGCTGCTATAAGGATAATAACAATAGCAAGGATTATCATTCCTATTTTCTTTTTCAAATTAGTTTCCTCCTATTCACTTTATTGTTATTAGATGCTTTCTTTTAACTCTTGTCGTTTTCATCTTTGAATACTTGTTTCCAAATGTTATTTCTTATTTCACTGTTGCTGGGACCTTACCATCTGCCAGAGTAAGCGTTATATTGTCTCCTTTTTCTAGCTGTTTTGCACTCTTTACCATATGTTCTTCTTTTGTTATAATGCTATAACCTCTCGTTAATGTTTTCAAAGGACTTAGTGCATCTAATTTTGCTATTTGCTCTACCATTTTTGTTTTTTCATCTTTTACTTTATTCTGCAACTCTGTCACTAGCTGTTTGAAACATCTATCTAATAACATATATTTTTCATTAATATTTCCATAAGGATCCCTATATACTTTACTTGCCATACATTTTTGAAAACGCATGCTTTTTAACTCTAACTGTTTCTTTAAAGCTTGTTTTTGTCTATTTTCCAAAGTTTTTATTTTTTCCGCCACTTCGTTTATATTAGGAACTGCTAATTCCGCAGCAGCAGATGGTGTAGGTGCTCTTAAGTCTGCTACAAAGTCTGCAATGGTAAAATCTGTTTCATGCCCTACTGCAGATATTACTGGCAGTCTTGAGTCATAAATTGCTCTTGCCACAATTTCCTCATTAAATGGCCATAAATCCTCTAAGGATCCTCCTCCTCTTGCCAAAATAATGACATCTGCTAAATTTTCTTCATTCATTTTTTGAATAGCTTCTGCTATTTTTTCAGCAGCTCCCTGCCCTTGTACTGGTACAGGTAATAAACGAATATGTACATTAGGATTTCTTCTTGTAGATACATTGATAATATCTCTAATAACTGCTCCTGTATTAGAAGTAAGCACACCAATTGTTTTAGGCATAAAAGGAATTTTTATCTTATGACTTTGTTCAAATAATCCTTCTTGTTCTAATTTGGCTTTTAGTTTTTCAAACTCTGCGTGCAAATCTCCTATGCCTTCTTGTTGCATAGCCTTTGCATAAATTTGATAGACACCATCTCTTTCAAAAACAGAAACAGTTCCTAGTATACTCACTTTCATACCATCTTTTGGTACAAACTGCAAATGTCCCGTATAGGTTTTAAACATAACACATTTTATTAAAGATTTTTCATCTTTTAGTGTAAAATACATATGTCCTGTATAATGATGCTTAAAATTAGAAATTTCACCTTTTACCAATACATTTTGCAAAAAGCCATCTTCTTCAAATTTTCCTTTTATATATTGATTTAGCTCTGTAACCGTAATTGCATTATATACCATCTATGCATTCTCCTTATGCTAAATTTTCCTCTTTTACAATACTTGCAAGTATCCCATTTACAAAAACTTTTGCATTGTCGTCTCCATATTTTTTAGCAAGTTCTACCGCTTCATTAATGACTACTTTATAGGGTGTTTTACTATATACCATTTCATAAATAGCTAGTTTCAAAATAGCCAAATCTATTTTAGCAATACGTTCTATACTCCACGCTTCTTTCAAATTTCTTTTTATTGCTTCTAAAATATCTGTTTCTTTTTCATGGATTCCATTCCAAATTTCTTGAACATAGGCTTTTTCTTCTGATGTCTGAATTTCATTTTCTTCAAAAAAGTTGGCTACTTCTTCTTCCTCTAGCTGTTTTTGTATTGTTTCACTATAAATTAGCTTAAAAGTTAATTCTCTTAGCTTAGTTCTTTTCATTTTATGTTCATTCCTTTTTCTACATTTTATCTATCCATCTTTTCAATTTTTCTTTGACATCTTCTTTATTAAGTTGTACATAATTTCCTACATAAATCCCTATAAATACTAAAATAATGCCCATAATTAATTTGTAAAACCCTGTGCATAAAAGCAAAATAGCAATTAATGCTCCTATGATGGCTCCGCGGTATTTCATAAAAAATCCTTTAAAATCATTCATTCTTTCTTTCATTCCTTTCTGTTAACACTTGTGCTTTATGATATATTTTTTTCTCCACTATTTACCACCACTGTATTTTCTGGTTGTAATTCCTTTACACTAATATTTACCTCTTTTACTTCTAGGTCAGATGCTTTTTTGATAGCACTCTTTATTTTTGTTTGTAAATTATTGGATAATTCTTTAATCACTGCTGTTTCTTTTACATCTAAAATCACATTTACAATTAAATTTCTTTCCTTATCTAATACTATTCTTGCTGATACATTTTCAGCACTATCAAATCCTTTTACTACATTGTTTACTAATTCTTCTAATGTATTTTTAGAAATAACAAGTTGTCCATCTGCATTTTGTAATAAAATTCCGTCTTTTACGCCTCCTATTTCTTTTTCCTCTGAACTAAAGAAAATACATTTAATAGCAAGTAAACCTAATATAACGGATATTGCTAAAAGTATATTGGATGTGGTTACATCATTAAGTGCAAGTTTTGCCATTTCATGAATGACATCCAAATCTATCCAACCAAAAATAACTACACATGTAAGCACACAAATAATTAACATTAAAGTAGAAAATACTGCTAACCCTATTTTATCTAACACCTTCATTTTTATCACATTCCTTATTTCTTAATTTAGGTTTTTAAAAGGTTCCTATAACCTTCCAAAGAAAAAGAAGCAGTATGCTCCCTTTCAAAGACGCATCCTGCTTTGTACCTGTTACATACCTTGTTTATCGTCTTTATTTTCTTGTTCTTCCTTAGCTTCTGTATTAACGCCTTGCACATGCACATTTACTTCTACTACTTTTAATCCTGTCATGCTCTCTACTGCTTTTTTTACTCTATTTTGAATTTCAAATGCTACATCTGGAATTCTTACGCCATATTCTACAATAATGTTTACGTCTATTTTTGTTTCTTTGTCTCCTACTTCTACTTTAATACCTTTTGCTAAATTTTTCTTTCCACTTAAAACTTCTGTAATGCCTCCTGCAAATCCTCCTGCCATTTCAGCAACACCTGCTACTTCTGATACAGCAACACCTGCAATAACAGCAACTACATCATCTGCTATTCTAATTTCATTTGTATCATTATCGGATAATGCAATTTCCTCTTGCTCTTTTACTTCTTCATTTTCATTTTTTATCTCTTCGTTTTCCATATGATTTACCTCCTTATTTTTCCTTTTGTTTTTTTGCTATTATTAGTATACCAATATCTAGCTTGTTTTACAACAGTTTTTTTAAAAAAATTTTATTATTCTAATACATCTCCTACTGGCAATTCATTTCCTCTTAAAAAATCTGTTGCTTTCATTCTTTTTGCATTTTCTCCTTGCAATTCCACTATTTCTAGTATGCCTTCCTTTGCCATTACATATAAACCTTTTTTATCAGAGGAAAAAAGGATGGTTCCTGGCATAATGTCCTTCATTTTGTAACTATATTCTATGAAATCTGGGAATAGAAGCATAATTTCTTCTTCCGTTAATACTTTTACTTTCCAAAATTTTATCTTTTTTCCTTCATGAAAAGTATAGGCTCCCATAATAGAGTTTAAACCTCTTACTAGGTCTTTAATTTGTTTTGCTGTTTGATTTTCCCAATCTATTTTTGCCATAGATTTATCCAGCATAGGTGCTACAGAAAAATTCTCTCCTTGTTTTTCTCTTTTAACTGTTCCTTTTTCTATTTGCTCTAATGTCTTTACTAGTAATTTTCCTCCCACTTTAGAAAGTCTCTCCCAAAGTTCTCCTGTGGTCTCTTCTTCTCCGATAGCTACTTCTTCTTTTAAAATCATATCACCCGTATCCATACCTACATCCATATACATGGTAGTGACACCCGTTACTTTTTCCCCATTAATGACTGCCCATTGAATAGGTGCTGCTCCTCTATATTGTGGAAGTAAGGAGCCATGTACATTAATACAACCATACTTTGGTATTTCTAATATGGACTTTGGCAAAATTTTTCCATAAGCCACTACACAAATCACATCTGGCTTCATTTGACTTATTTTTTGAATAAATTCCTCATTATTTCTAATTTTTTCTGGTTGTTCCACTGAAAAACCTCTTTGCAAAGCATATTCCTTCACAGGAGAAGCAATCATTTTCATACCTCTTCCCTTTGGTCTATCTGGATTCGTTACCACTCCTAATATAGGGTAACCTGCTTCATCAATTGCTTTTAAAGATTCTAATGCAAAATCGGGAGTTCCCATAAAAAGTACTTTCAACATATCTCTCTGCGCACCTCTTCTTTCTAAACTCTATTTCCACCAAAAGGTTTCCTTACTTTTCTTCGCTTGGCTCTACATATTCTAAAGTACCTGGTATCATAAGGTCTGTAAACACAATTCCATTCAAATGATCTATTTCATGTGCTAATGCTTGTGCTAACAATTCTTTGGCATGAATTTTTACTTTTTTTCCATCGATATCTAATGCTTCTACTGTTACTTCTGCAGGTCTAATTAATTTAGCATATTTATTCGGAAAACTTAAGCATCCTTCTTCTACCTCTTGCTCTCCTTTTGCTTTTATAATGACTGGATTAATTAGTCGCAAAGGTTCTTTTCCATCATACAAATCAATTACAATAATTCTTTTTAATATGCCTACTTGTACTGCTGCAAGCCCCACTCCATTATATTTATGCATGGTTTCTATCATATCTTCTACTAATTCTTTGATTCTATCATCAATTTGTTCCACTTCTCTGGACTTTTTTCTTAAAATTTCGTCTCCTTCTTCGCGAATCGTACGTATTGCCATTTTTATCTTCCTTTCTATAACATATTACTTGGATTAATTTCTATCATCACTCTTGTTTCATCCTTCGTTTTCTTTTGTATAAAATCTAAGCCTTGTTGCAAAAAATCTCTAATTTTTTCATCATATAAACACTTGATTAATATACGAAAACGAAATTGTTTTTTAATTTGTGTAATTGGTGATGCGACTGGTCTGTATAGTAAAATGCCTAATTTTTGCTCTTGCATTTTGGTTTTATAATATTCATACAAATTTTGTGCTATTTCCATCACCTTGTTTTCGTCTTTTCCTTGTATTCCAATCATTATTATATCGCAAAACGGTGGATATTTCAACTGTTTTCTAATACCTATTTCCGCTTGGTAAAAAGCCTTGTAGTCTTGTTTTGCGGCATACTGTATAGCTAGACTATCTGGGTTATAGGTTTGTACAATTACTTTGCCTGGCAGATTTTCTCTTCCTGCTCGCCCTGCTACCTGTGTTAAAATCTGAAAAGTCCTTTCATTAGCTCTAAAGTCTTCTATATTTAAGCTACCATCTGCTGCCATAACCCCTACCAAAGTAACATTAGGAAAATGATGCCCTTTTACCACCATTTGTGTTCCTATTAAAATATCAATATTTTCATTTTTAAATTTTTCTAATATCACTTCATGTCCATTTTTCTTGCTAACAGTGTCTGTATCCATGCGAATGGTGGTTGCCATAGGAAATATTTTATGAATTTCTTCCTCTAATTTTTGGGTTCCAGAGCCAAAATAGCGGATATTTCTACTTTGGCAGTTAGGACATATAGTACTTGGCTTTTCTTCGTATCCACAATAATGGCACTTTAGTTTATTTTCTCTTAAATGATACGTCAAGGTAATATCACAGTTTTTACATTTTAAGGTATAACCACAGTCTCTACACATAATAAAGGTAGAATAGCCTCTTCTGTTTAAAAATAAAATAGTTTGCCTCTTATTTTTCAAATTTTCTTCTACCGCTGTATATAACTGTGTACTAAGCATAGAACGATTTCCTTTGGCAAGCTGTTCTCTCATATCTATAATGTCTACTGTTGGAAGATGAGAACTATTGGCTCTTTTTGTTAGTTCTAATAACGTTATATTTCCTTTTTGTGCTTGATAATAAGTGGTCATAGATGGGGTAGCACTTCCTAACACCAAAGGCACTTCCTTTTCCTTGCCTATCTTTCTTGCTACTTCTTTTGCATCATACCTTGGTGACATTTCGGACTGATAAGAAGTATCATGTTCTTCGTCAATAATAATAATTCCTAAATCTTTAACAGGGGCAAATATAGCAGAACGTGCTCCTATTACAATTTGTGCCACTCCTTTTTGAATACGTCTCCACTCATCATATCTTTCCCCTATAGACAACTTACTATGCAAAACAGCAATTTTTTCTTCTCCAAAACGACGAATAAATCTATCCACCATTTGCGGTGTTAAGGAAATTTCTGGTACTAACAAAATACTACTCTTTCCTTGCTCTAATACTTTTTCTATCAATTGCATATAGACTTCTGTTTTTCCGTGAACCTGTTACCCCAAATAAAAGATATTCTGCATGCATCTTATCGTCTATCGCTTCTTCTATTTCTTCAAAAGCACTTTGTTGTTCTGGTGTTAGTGGTAGCTTTTCTGTTTTTCCCTTTTTATCATATAGTTGAAATGGATTTCTCTGTACTTCTTTTTCTTCAATGGTAATATATCCATTTTTTTTCAAAGTTTTCATCACTGCTTTGGATACTTCTGTGAAAAGAGATAGATCAGAAATATTGGTTTCCCCATTATCTATCAAAAATTTCAACAAACGAATATGCTTTGGAGATGTAATCTGTTTGGTTTCTATCTCCCACTCAATTTCTTCTCTTTCTTTTGCTAAGTCTACAAAATTCGCTGTTTTTTCTTTTATACGGTTTTCTACCTTTTTTTTCATGCTTCCTGGAGGCATCATTAATTTGATGCAATCCGAAAGATTGCAAAAGTATCTTTTTGCCATCCATTTAGCAATTTCTACTTGCTCTTTGGTTAAAGCATTTTGATTTTCTATTTTGGCAATCTCTTTTGTTTGAAAAGAAGATTGTTCTTTTAATCCGATAATAAAGCCTTCTTCTAGTGTTTTTCTCTGCCCGAAAGGTACTAAAACATAGGCTCCTATTTTTGCCATGTTTTGCATAGCTTCTGGAACCTCATAATCGAATGTTCTATTTAAATCTCTTGCACTATTATTTAATATTACTTCTGCTATCAATTTTCTTCTTCCTCTTCTTTTTTCTTGCATTAGTATATCAAATTTTGTAGGAAGAAACAAGAAAAAGCCAGTTTTTTATCACTGGCTTTTTCATCCCGACAGAAATAACTGCTCCCCCATAGGCAAATCCTAATCTGCATAAAATTTCAAAGAGCCATACACTCCTTGTTTGGCAAGAGCTTTTAGGTCATCTAGCTCTTTTTCGGAGTGTATTTCATACCAATCTCTGTCGGTTACTTTGCATACAACCGGTACACCGGTTGCCAGATGCTCTCTGGCTTCATTTTCAGTTGCCCTCTTTTTGGGCACCTCATCGAACTCCAAATCTAGCATCCTCATGTTGTTTACCTCCTTTTATAAGGGGTTTTGGAAAATTCCTTTCCAAAATATAACATTTTGTAACAACATTATTTTACCATTTTTCTAATGTTATGTCAATTATTTTCTTTTATTTTACCTTTCGGTTTATATTCTATACTGTGTATTTACATAAATTTTAATTGCACATTACTTGCATTTTTCTCTTTTTTATGATATTATGTAATTATATTATTATATTTAAGGAGGATTATGATATGCGGAAAATGAAAACCAAAAGAGGTATTTGGACAATCTACGGAATCAATTTGATTCCCAGCGATACCATTTACCAGAAAGTAAAAGAAGCTATCGAACAGGACCTGTTGAACCAGAGTTATCTTCAGAATATCACTGGTCACAGAAACCCTATTTTGATTGATCCTCAGGATCAGTCAATTGAGTTCTTATCTTTCTAAGGCAGAAAAGAGGAGTGGCTTGTACTTAGCACTCCTCTTCCTCCTTTTTTATAAACATAATTTTTGCAAGTTTTGTTTTCTAATCAAAATTTTAAACATTTCGTCATCTATTCTATCACTTGTTTTGCTACTACCACCATTCTTCCATTTTCTTGAGAATATTCACAGGTAATCATCGTTAATAAAGGTTCTGGATATTGAGCAGTTATACCTGTATCATACAATTTTATAGCATTTATATTCTCTATGTACTCTTGATAAATTTCTTGTGTATCTAAACTAGTATAATTATAATAGCGAAATACATTTTTTTCATTTTGATAGAATATACGAGATGGAAAAACAGCTATAATTTCATACTTTCTTACTTCATTTTCCATAACAAAGGTCACATTTTTATGTTCTTCCCAATAGCTTTTTTCCTTATAATTTAATAAATTTTGGAACATTTCTCCATCTTTCATATTATGCCCATATAAAATAAGATTTGCATTTTGATTCTCTATATTTACTGTATTTTTTAAATAAATGGAACCATAGGAACTCTTTTCTTTTTTATAATTATGCGTTAGATAATATTCATTGTCCTCTGATTGCAAAATAGGATAATGAATTTGTGTTCCTTCTATTTTTATCCATGCCTTGATATCTGGATTTTGTTCTTGCAGAGCTTTTAATTTACCTATTTTTTCTTCATCTTGGGTATTAGCTCCCTCTACGGAAGAAGAGTCCATAAATTCTTGCACTTCTTGTATTGCTTGTTTTGCTTTTTGCTTTTGATACTCTGACCAAACAAAATACCCTACTGCTATTAAAATAAGAATCACTAAAACAATTATGATGCATATCTTCCATTTTTGGTTTGTTGTTTTTGCGTGTTTATTTTTTTTCTTCATGAGAAACTCCTTAACATCTTCTTTCCCTATAAATTAGACATGAAGATAATGCCTATCTTCATGTCTTTTTTCCTTTTTATTGCATAAGATTTATCCTACTATTTTCTAAACATTTTTTCTTTTAGAAAAAGCTACTATTCCTATACTAGAAAATACAATAACTACATAAGATACTATTGCTACTACACTATTGCTTTCTCCTGTTTTTGGCTCATCATCTAACTTGCCTTTTCCTTCGTTAACATTTGTATTCTCTCCACTATTATTTTGTGTATTATTAGTAGTATTGTTTTCTGTTGTATTTTCTGTTTCATTGTCACTTGGTGTATTTCCCGTTTCTGTACTATTTGCAACTATAGATGCTGGCAACTCTGCCACAGATGCTACCCATCTTGAGCAATGATCTATAGAAAAAGTAATTCCTGCATCATACTCCATTTTTTCTATTGTAGTTACATACTCACATTTTTGTGTTTCTTCATTATAATAATACAAACGTGTTGCATCTAAAATAGGAGAATATAATCCAAGTGTATTAGTATCTATAATTTCAATAGTTGCTTTTGCTGGTAATGAACCACTATGTTTAAAATCTAAAAATAATACATCTTCTTGTCCTTCTAATTCATCAATAAAGCAATCTACCTTTTCAATTCCTATATCTATATCCTTAGTTGTATCTGTAATATTTTCTGGTGCAAATTCCCATCTATAGTAATATCCATTTTCTGCCATATATTCAATATTTAAGCTTTTATTCATTTCTTTTGCTGCTTTTAAAAGCTTGCTTGATAAAATGGTATCTTTTTTCGTTGTATAGCTAATATAAGGTGTATCTGGTATATATTTTGCATAAGTAATAAGATCCTCTATTTCTTGTTCTGAAATAGTTTCCTCAAAGAAAATTTTTGGTAAAACACTGCATGGAACTGTAACAGATAAACCTTGTACAGTAAAGGTAACGTTTGTAATTCCTACATCATGAATCGTAATTTCTCCTTTTTCATTAATATCTAAAATAGATTCATCTTCTACTGAAAAAGTAGTCTTTGCTAATAAATCTTCTTCTATATTTACATTAGAAATAACTAGTCTATTTTTATTTTCTTTTGTCATTGTCCATGTATTAATTTTACCTTGGTCAAAAACACAACCATCTGAATAGGTATCCTCACCTATTGACTCAATTCTTAAATCATTTAGTGAAAATTTTGGTTTTATTTGAATGGTATATTCCGTTGTTTCTGATGCATTTCCCTCTGCATCGTAATAAGTAATTCCTATTGTTTCTTTCGCTCCCATAAGGCGATGTACACTTGTTTGTTCTCCTCCTGAAAGAACTGAAGAAATAATGGAAATGGTTCTTTGAATATACTTTGCTTCTTGCGTTAATCCTTGCCCCATAGATATTTCATTGAAGTTTGCATCTGCAAAAGTAGCATTAAACTCATTAGACTTTAAACCATCCTCATCAATTACCCAAAATTTTGCAGAAGTATATTTGCTTGCTGCATCTTCTGGCACAGGAATGTAACAAAGAAGTCCACCTGGTTGCCCTTTGGAACCTTCATTTAATAAGTCTTGAAATGTTTGGCTTAATTCACTTTCTGGTTGGTAATATTCTCCTTCCTTTAATTGAATTGTGGTTGTATTTCCCACATCTGTTCTTTCAACATCCATAACACTTTCTATTGGCAATACCATTCCATTTGTTGCAGCTTGCGACACGGTTGAATAAAAGAATAGAATTCCAATAAGAAACGCTAAAAATCCTAAAATTTTAACTGTCTTCTTCATATTTTTCCCCCTTTTTTAATTTTTATGTTCTTATTAAATCACTATTCTTTTTTGTGTCAAGTGCCATTTTTAAAATTCTGCTTCTTTCAACGCATATTCATTTTCTATAATCGTTTGTATAATTTGTACACTCTTTTCTAAATTGTTATTTTTAATCACATAATCATACATATCAATACGTGACTCTTCATAATCAAAACGATTTAAACGAAGTTGTATTTCTTTAATACTTGGCTTATCAATACGTCTTTGCAAACGTTTCATTAAAATATCCTTTGGCACTCTCAAGAAAATAGTAACCACTTTAGTATCTTGTTTTAATAACTGAATTAGATTCTCTACTCCATTGACATCAATATCTTTTACAATAATTTTTCCACTTTGTATTTTTTCATTCATCAATTTTCTAGATGTACCATAATAATGTTCATGGTGTACATTGTATTCATATAGTTCCTTCTTTTCTATCATTGCTTCAAATTCTTCTGTAGATACAAAATGATAAGTTTGTCCTGGTACGTCTCCCGGTCTTGGTGGTCTATCTGTAAAAGAAGGAAGGGATACCACATTTTCCATTCTTTTAATTAATTCTTTTTTTATGGTATCTTTTCCTGCTCCGGATACCCCTGAAAGTAATACTAACATAAAATTTTCACCTTACCCTCTGCAATTTCGTTTGCAGCAATGGTAACTGGTGCTTGTTCATTTACATCTGTTAGTATTTCACTTCCTGCTGCTATTTGTCTTGCACGTCTTGCCGTTGCAATAACTAATCTAAATTTACTATCTGTTTTTGTCATAAGTTCTGCTGTTGTTGGTTTTACTATCATTTTCATTCCTTCTTTCTTTTAAATTTTTTCATCTAGCGCTAAACTTTCTTTTCCTTCTTTTGCAAATCTGGCAGCTACTGTTTCTGGTTGCACTGCTGAAAATATTACATGCCCTGAATCCATAATTAGAACGGCTCTCGTCTTTCTTCCATATGTAGCATCTATTGCTGTTCCATTTTCTCTTGCATCTTGCATAATTCTTTTTATAGGTGCTGACTCTGGACTAACAATAGCCACAATTCTATTTCCTGATACAATATTACCAAACCCAATATTGACTAATTGCATAGAATCTACCTCCTTTTCTTAGGAAAATATTCTTTTCCTAACTTCAGATATGAACTCTTTGCCATTTGGTATGTTTCTATTCTATGTTTTGTATTTGTTCTCTTATATCTTCTAACATGGTCTTTAGGTCTATTACTAAATTTGTAATCTCCAAATTAGCCGATTTGGAACCAATTGTATTTACTTCTCTATTCATTTCCTGTATTAAAAAATCCATTTTTTTACCAACTGGCTTTTTCTCTTCTAATAAATTCTTCATTTGCATGACATGGCTCTTTAGCCTTGTTACTTCTTCTTCGATAGATGTTCTATCTGCAAAAATAACTGCCTCTTGTGCAATTCTCGATTCTTCTATTTCATCTGATTGCAACATATCTTTTACTCTCTGTCTTAATTTTACTACATATTCTTCTACAAGTCCAGCAGAATATTCAGAAAATTTTAGAATTTCTTTTTCTACTTGCTCTACTCTGCCTAGTAAATCTTCTTTTATTTTATTGCCTTCCACTTCTCTCATTTCTACAAAATGCTGAATTGCTTCTTGCAAACATGCCATCACTTCTTGCTCAATCACATCTTCTTTTGTCTCTATTGTCTGTACACTTAAAACCTCTGGCAATTTGATAACTTCTGTAACAGGAATAGATAGTGCCAACTGATTTTCTTCTGCTAATGTATAAAAGGCATCCATGTATTTTTTTACCATTTCATGGTTAACAATAATATCTTTTCCTTCTCCACTGTTATTTTCAAAAGTAACAAATACATCTACTTTTCCTCTAGAAATACTTGCTCCTATTTGCTTTTTCATTTTATCTTCTAAGTAGGTTAGGGTTTTAGGTAATTTTATGGTAATATCACTATATTTATGATTCACGGATTTCATTTCTATTTGATAATTTCTATTTTCTTTTTCTAAGCTTGCTCTTCCATAGCCTGTCATACTTCTCATTTTGTTGTACCTCTTTTCTATTATTCCTCTATATGCGTAATTTTTCTAATATCACTTGCTCTTTTTAAAGCTACTTTTTTCATTTCTAAATGTACGATAATACTTTTCATAACAAAATATACAGCATATAATACAGCTACAGCATTTAAAATATCTGTTAATATAGCTGGATAAGTTTGTTGGATATATAAGGCTATTAGTGTGATAATAGAAAGTACCATTAGTTCTATTCCATGAATAGCAATTCTTCCACTATCTTTATGGTAAGCTCTCTCATAAGTGCCTATGGTAATAGCAATAGAAACTAAGCTAAATACTTTTAAATCTACTAAATATATTTCTGGTCTAATATGCATTGCTCCTAAATTTAAAAAAATAAAATAGAAAAGAAATGCTATTCCAAAACAAAGATTTTCTAAAATATTTTTATCAATTCTTTCTTTTCTTACTTTGGAAATTGTTTTTTGTTTTTTTCTCTCTTCTTCTATTGCCTCTAACTGTTTTTTCTCCAATGCTTTTTGGTCAATTAAACTAGTTTCTTCTGCTTCTTGAATAATAATTCCTTCTGTTTCTTCTATAGTATCTGTTTTTGCATTTTCTTCTATTTCAGTTGCTTGCTTTTTGGCTTCTTCTATTGTATTTGTTTGTTTATTTCTTTCTTCTGATTTTTTTTCTTTTTGCTCTTTCTCTACTATTTTTTTCTCTTCTTCTCTTTTGCTTTCTTGTTTCTTTTTCACTAAATTAATTTCCTTTCTTCTAAAATTTACATAAATTCATATAAAATATTCGCTAGCATTACCATAGGAGCTGTTTCTGTTCTTAAAATGTTATCCCCTAATGTAACACATTTTACGTTTTCTCCATAAGACTTTAACTTTTCAACCTCTCTTATGGAAATTCCTCCTTCAGGTCCAATAAATATCCCTATATTTTTAACTTCTTTTTCTAATTCTATGCTTCTTCTTAAACAATATTTTAACGTATTTGCTTTTTCTTCTTCATAAGCAATCAAAAATATATCGTATTCTTTTATATCTTGTTCTATTTCTTCTAATGTTCGTATACCTTTTATTTCTGGTATATCACTTCTTTTGCATTGTTTTGCAGCCACTTCTGCTATTTTCTGCCATCTATCTTGCTTTTTGGTTTTATCTTTTTCTGCTAATTTTACAATGGTTCTTTCCGTGATAACAGGTACAATACTATGTATTCCTATTTCTGTGGTTTTCTGTATAATCCATTCCAATTTATCTGCTTTTGGTAAGCCTTGATATAAAGTTACTGCTACTTGCCCTATTTTTTCCTTCTGCTTTTCTTTGATTTTACACCCAATATTTTCTGCTTGCACACTTGTTATTTCTGCCAAATAAGTTTCTTTTGTCTGTTTATTTCCTACTAAAAGAATATCTCCTGTTTTCATTCTAAGTACATTTTTTATATGATTCACATCAGAACCTTGAATAACTACTTGATTTTCTTGTATTTGACTTTCTTCTACAAAAAACTTTTGCATTTTCTCTTTTCCTCTTCTTTTTTCTATTGCTATTTTACTATATTCCATAAAAAATAGCAAGGTAATTATACAAATCTTATTTACGTAATTTTTTCGACATTATTCTTAGGGTGTCCCACTTAAGTCAGGGTTAAATGAGACATGTCCCAAAAATGTCAGGGTTAAATGGGACAAAAATAGAAAATGAACTTTAAGGAATGTCCCTAAAGTTCATTGTTTTTATCCAAAAAATCCTTTTTTCTTGATTGGTGGTTGTTCATTCATTGTTTTGGCAAGTGCTACTAGTAAATCTCTTTGTTCTTTGTTTAAACGTTTTGGTACTTGCACTTGTACTGTAAAAATGAAATCTCCTTGATAGTTTCCATTGATATTTTTAAATCCTTCATTACGAATCGTAAACTTTGTTCCTGGTTGTGTACCTTCTGGAATACGATATTTTTCTTTTCTTCCATCTACCATTGGTACTTCTATTTCTGCCCCTAAAGTTGCTTGAGTAAAAGTAATTGGCACGTCACATAGTACATTATCTCCTTTTCTAGTAAAGATACTATGCTTTTTAATGCGCACTACTATGTATAAATCTCCTTTTGAACCGCCCTTTTCTCCAGGCTCTCCTTCTCCTCTTAGTACAATGGTTTGACCGTCATCAATTCCTGCCGGAATTTTTACTTTTATTCTTGCTTGTTTTCTAACCGTTCCTTTTCCTTTACATTCGTCACAAGGTTCTTTGATTACTTTTCCTGTACCATGACAATTATTACAAGGTCTCTGTGTTTGCATTTGTCCTAAAATGGTATTTTGTACTTGTTTAATGGTTCCTGTTCCATGACACATACTACAAGTTTCTACTTTTGTACCAGGTCTTGCACCGCTTCCATGGCATACAGAGCAAGTTTCATTTCTGTTTAATACGATTTCTTTTTCGACACCCAAATAAGAATCTTCAAAAGAAATATCAATATTTGCTTTTAAGTCTGCTCCTTTGGTAGGTCCATTGTTTTGCCTGCTTCTTCCGCCAAATCCACTACCTCCAAAGAAGGATGAGAATATATCTCCTAAATCTCCAAAATCGTCAAATCCATTAAATCCTGATGTAGTATAAGAGTAGTATCCTCCTTGACCATATGGACCTCCTGCTCCGCCACCAAATCCTTGTGGCCCATCTGGACCAAATTGGTCATACATTTTTCTTTTTTGTGGATCGGATAATGTCTCATAAGCTTCGTTGACCTCTTTAAATTTTTCCTCTGCCTCTTTTTTATTATCTGGATTAGCATCTGGATGGTATTTTTTTGCTAATTTTCGATATGCTTTTTTTAATTCGTCATCCGTTGCTGTTTTGGATACGCCTAGTACTTCGTAATAATCTCTTTTAGCCATTTTTTATTCTCCTTTTTCTTTATAGCTCTTTTAAAATAGGCGGAATTACATCCGCCTTATTTTAAGTTATACTTCTATTTTTTGTCATTTTCATCTTCTACTTTGTAGTCTGCATCATATACATTACCATTTTCATCTGTTTTTGGACCTTGTTGTGTATTTTCGCCTGTTCCTGCATTGGCACCTGCATTAGAATTAGAAGCTGCATATAGTTTTTCAGAAATAGAATAGAATACAGTTGTTAATTTCTCTGTTGCTTGTTTAATGGCTTCTACATCTGTTCCTTCTAGCGCTTTCTTTACATTAGCAATTTCTTCTTCTGCCTTTGCTTTTTCTTCTCCACTAATTTTATCTCCTAACTCATTTAATGTTTTTTCTGAGTTATATACTAAGCTTTCTGCATTATTTCTTGCTTCAATTTCTTCTTTCTTTTTCTTGTCTTCTTCTGCATGTGCTTCTGCATCTTTTACTGCTTTATCAATATCTTCGTCTGTTAAATTAGTAGATGCTGTAATAGATACTTGTTGTTCGTTTCCTGTTGCCATATCTTTTGCAGATACGTGTACAATACCATTAGCATCAATATCAAATGTTACTTCAATTTGTGGTACTCCACGTGGTGCTGCTGGAATTCCTGTTAATTGGAATCTTCCTAATGTTTTGTTATAAGCAGCCATTTCACGTTCACCTTGTAATACGTGTACTTCTACAGAAGTTTGACCATCTGCTGCTGTTGAGAAAATTTGTGATTTTTTCGTTGGAATAGTTGTATTTCTTTCAATCAATTTTGTAAATACCCCACCATAAGTTTCAATTCCTAGAGATAATGGTGTTACATCTAGTAATACTAAGTCTTTTACATCTCCAGATAATACACCACCTTGAATAGCAGCACCAATAGCTACACATTCGTCTGGGTTAATTCCTTTATCTGGCTCTTTTCCTGTAATTTTCTTAACCATTTCTTGTACACATGGTACCCTTGTAGATCCACCAACTAATAATACTTTGTGAATATCGTTTGCTGTAATACCAGCATCTTTCATAGCTTGCTCTACTGGTACTCTTGTAGCATCTACTAGGTCTGAAATTAATTCTTCAAACTTTGCTCTAGATAATGTAATATCTAAGTGTTTTGGTCCTGTAGCATCTGCTGTAATGAAAGGCAAGTTAATTTGTGTTTGTTGCATACCAGAAAGTTCTATCTTTGCCTTTTCTGCTGCTTCTTTTAAACGTTGCATTGCCATCTTATCTGTGCTTAAATCAATACCACTTGATTTTTTGAATTCAGATACTAGGTAATCAATAATTCTTTGGTCAAAGTCATCTCCACCTAAATGTGTATTACCATTTGTTGCTAATACTTCAAATACACCATCACCAATATCTAGGATAGAAACATCAAATGTTCCTCCACCTAAGTCATAAATCATAATTTTTTGGTCTTGATCTTCTTTATCCATACCAAAAGCAAGAGATGCTGCTGTTGGTTCATTAATAATTCTTAATACTTCTAGTCCTGCAATTTTACCTGCATCCTTTGTAGCTTGTCTTTGGCTATCACTAAAGTAAGCAGGTACAGTAATAACTGCTTGTGTTACTTTTTGTCCTAAATAATTTTCTGCATCTGTTTTTAATTTTTGTAAAATCATAGCAGATATTTCTTGTGGAGAAAAAGATTCCCCATCTATATTTACTTTTTCACTTGTTCCCATTTTTCTTTTAATAGAAATAATAGTATGCTCTGGATTTGTAACAGCTTGACGTTTTGCAATTTGTCCTACTAGTCTTTCTCCATTTTTTGAAAATGCTACAACACTAGGTGTTGTTCTATTTCCTTCTGCATTTGGAATAACGACTGGCTCTCCTCCTTCCATAACTGCTACACAACTATTTGTTGTTCCTAAATCAATTCCTATAATTTTTCCCATAATTTATTCTTCCTTTCCTTTTATTTATATGTAAAAAATAATAACAAATTAATTTGCCACTACTACCATAGAATGGCGAATGACTTTACCTCCAATTTTATAGCCTTTTCTATATTCTTCTTTAATTTCTTTTTCTCCTAAGTTTTCGTCTACTACTGAACTAACTGCTTCATGTAATTCTGGATCAAAAGTTTTTCCTACTGCTTCAATTTCTTCCACTCCATTTGCTTTTAAAACATCTTGCATTTGCTTTAGCACTAGTTCTACTCCTTGTTTGTATCCTTCATCTTCTGTTTTTGCTTGTACTGCTTTTTCTAAATTATCAATCACTGGTAATAAAGATGTAAAAATATCTCCTACTAATGAATGATATAAGCTATCTCTTTCTTTGCTACTTCTTTTTTTGTAATTATCAAATTCTGCCATTAATCTTTTTAATCTGTCTTCTTGCTCTTCTAGTTTTTGTTTTTGCATTAAAATCGTATCTTTTAATGTTTGTTCTTCTGTTTTTGTGCTTTCTTCTTGCTGTAATTCTTCTTGTTTTTGTTCTTTTTCAGCCATATCTTACACACCATTCCTTCTTTATTATTCTTCTTTTTTACGTCTTTTTTTATCTTCTTGTCCTTCTTGTTCATTTAATTTTTTACTAAGATATTTCATTACAGAAATAACTTTTGAATAATTCATTCTCTTGGGTCCTATAATTCCAATTGTTCCTAAGTCTTTATTGCCTACCGAATGTTTGAAAGTAATGATACTAAAGTCTTTCAACTGTTTATTTTCCTTTTCATCGCCTATATATACATTAATATCTTTTGCCACTCCTGAGTTCAACATATCTAGCATAATCTCTTTGGTATCTAATACATTCACAAAATTTTTGGCAATTTCTAAGCTCTTAAACTCTGGTAACTCGAAAGCTTTATTGGCTCCTTGGAAATAAACATCTTCCTCTTCTTCTACAATATGATTGATTTGCTCTATAATTGGTTTAATTACCCTAACGCTATACTGGATTTCTGATAAGATGTATTCTTCCATCGGTTTATCAATCTTACTTAAAGGTTTCCCTTTTAACTTACTATTAAACAAATTATTTAAAGTTTCTACTTGACTGTCTGTAATATCTTCATCATATTTGATAATGGTTTCTTTTACCAAACCGTTATCTGTTACAATAACTACCATCAACATTCTACTACCTAATAGCACAAATTTTATTTCTTCAATAATTTGTACTTCTGGTTTTGGTCCCACTGCGACAGAAGTGTAATGCGTAATTTCTGATAAAGTAGTAGTTGCAATTTTCGTCAAATCTTCAATTTCATTTACTTTTGTAGATAATTTAGATTGAATATATTTAATTTCTTCTAAAGAAATATCATCTTCTTTTACTAATTCATCTACGTAATATTGATAACCCTTTTTAGAAGGTACACGTCCTGAAGAGGTATGTGTTTTATCTAAATATCCTCCACTTTCTAATTCTGCTAGTTCATTTCTTACAGTAGCACTGCTATAAGGAAGTCCATATTTTTTTACCAATATGGCAGAACTAACTGGCTCCGCAGTGTTCACATATTCATCCACTACTGCTTGTAATATCTTCTTTTTTCTTTCATCTAGCATATTTTTCACTCCTTCATTAGCACTTCTTACTTAAGACTGCTAATTACTTTCTATATATTATCTCCATTTTTAGCAATTGTCAATATAGATTGCTAATTTTTTTGTGAATTTTCTGTGACCAAATGTCCCACTTATCCCTGATATTTCTGGGACACTACACAAATTCTTCCCAAACAAGGTTAGCTAAATCTAGTCCTTTATTGGTTAATTGAATATTATCGTTCTTTATTTCTATTAAGTTTTCTTTTTGTAGTTTTTCTAAACTATTTGCATAGAGTTCTAATGGATTATTTCCAAATTTTTTTTGAAAAGCTTGTATGGATACTCCTTGTAGTTTTCTTAATCCCAATAACATATATTCTTTTTGTTCTTCTTCTTTATTTTGTTTTTCCTGAAGAATTTTATTTTTTTCAAATTGATGTTTTTGTACATTTTCTATATATTGTTCTAAATTTTCTATATTGCTATATCTTTGTTTTTGATAATAGGAATGTGCAGCAAGTCCAAAACCTAAATATTCTTTTTGTTCCCAACAATGTAGATTATGCTTAGATTCCCAGCCGCGGTTTGGCAAAATTGGATATTTCATAATGAATATATCCGCTTTGTTCTAACATTTGCTTTACCTTCCAATACATATTTCTTTCTCCCTCTTCATCTGGAAGCTTATACTCTCCTTGTGCGAGTTTCTTTTCTAAAGGTGTGCCTTCTTCTACAATTAAAGAGTAGATAGAAATATGTTTTGGCTCTAGCTCTAATATTTTATGAATACTTTCTTCCACTTCTTTACAGGTCTGCTCTGGCAAACCTATCATGATATCTACATTTTGATTGGAAAATCCTACTTCTTTTGCCATTTGATAAGTTTCTAAAAATTGTTCAAAAGTATGTATCCTTCCTATTCTTTCTAATGTTTTTTGTCTTGTTGCTTGCAATCCTATGCTAATACGATTACAACCACATTTTCTATATTCTTGTAATTTTTCTTTGCTTACTGTGCCAGGATTTACTTCTATGGTAATCTCTGCACCTTCTTTTACGCTATATTCTTTTTTTATTGTTTCTAAAATTGCTTGTATCCTTCCAAGCGGAAGAAAAGAGGGTGTTCCCCCTCCTATATATATGGTATCTATCACTTTCTTCTTATTTCTTATGCTTTTTGCTCTTTCTTCTATCTCCTTTTGTAGACTATCTACATATGCTAGCATCTTTTCTTCTTTTCCTGCATAAGAAATAAAATCACAATAATCACACTTTCTCACACAAAAAGGAATATGTACATAAATTCCTATTTCCTCCATTTTTGTTTTCCTTTCTATTTATCCTATAAATCCTATTCTTCCTTACTTGCCAAAGATAAAATCGTCTGCATACGATGATTCACTCCTGACTTTCCTATTGGTTCTTTTAACATTTTTCCTAATTCTATTAAACTTGCATGAGGATTTTCTAAACGAAGTTTTCCTATTTCTTTTAAATTTTCTGGCAAGTTCTCCCATTTTCCAGTTTTTTGCAGAGTTTGTATTGCCTGTAATTGCTTTACAGCAGCCTCTACTGTTTTGTTTAAGTTTGCTGTCTCGCAGTTAACCGTTCTATTTACTTGGTTTTTCATATCACGTAGTACTCTTATTTCTTCAAATTTTAATACAGCCTGTGTTGCTCCTACAAATGCTAAAAATTTTGAAATTTCTTCTCCTTCTTTTAGATACAACGCATATCCTTTTTTTCTTTCTAACCATTTAAAAGAAATAGAAACACTCTGCATCAATTGTTGTATCTGTTTTGCTGTTTCTTCTTTTGAAAATAGCAGTTCTAAATGATACTTTTTCTCTGGATTATTCATACTACCGCTTCCTAAAAAAATCCCCCTTAGGAATGCTTTTATTAAATTTTCTGCTAAGTCTTTTTGTTGATAAGAAATACTTTCTTCTCCATATTCTATTTCTGGCAAATCGATTTTTTTACATTCTATCCAATATACTTTCCCTGTTAAGCCTATTTGATAATCTAATTGATTCACATTAGAAAGTAATTTGCTAAATCGATTAATATTATATTCGTTTTCTGTTGTGTACTTTATCTTTGTTTTATAACAAATAGTATTGTTACTAATCAAATAGCCTATTTTACTTCTTCTTTATGAGATAAATTGTTTTTTTTACTTAGTTCTTCTTTTAACTCGGATGAAAAGGACATATTCTCCCTCCCTTGTTACTTTTTTTGTGCTACTATCACTCTATCTATTCCTGCTAAATCTTTTTTTGTATAATATCTTTGAAATGCATCATTTTTTTCTAGTAAACTTGCTATTTTTTCCTTTTGGTCATATCCCATTTCTAAACATAAATATCCTTTATCTTTCAAAAACTTTGGACTTTCTCTGATGATTTTTTGATAAAAATCTAATCCTTCTATCCCACCATTCAATGCAATATGGGGTTCTTTTTGTACTTCTTCTGGCAAAAATGGTATTTCCTTTGATGGAATATACGGAGGATTACTAACAATTACATCCAATTCGTTTGGGATATTTTCAAATAAGTTAGATTGCAAAATTTGTATATTATCTACATGATTTTTTTGCCCATTCTTTTCTGCAATGGAAAGTGCCTCCTTACTAACATCACTTAGATACACTCTACTATTCACAAAATATTTAGCAAGCGAAATACCAATACACCCACTTCCCGTACATAAATCTAGAATCGTAAGCTTACTTTCTTTAGGATATAGTGACATCACTTCTTCTACTAAAATTTCTGTATCTGGCTGTGGTATTAAAACATTCTCATCTACATAAAAAGGATATCCCATAAATTCTTGCTCTTTTGTAATATATTGAATAGGCACTCCTTTTTGCATTTGAGCTAAATACTGCTTCATTTTTTCTATCTCTTGCTCTGTTACATTTTCTTCTTCATGTACGATACAATCATTTTCATTTCTTTGCAAAACAAAGCTTAGCAGTCTTTTGGCTTGCAAATGGGCATCTTCCTTTCCCATTTCTTTTAATTTTTCTCTTGTGGTTAATAAAGCTTGCTTTATAGTCACTTTTTAGCCTCTCTTTCTATTTTGCCTATATTTTACTACACTCCATAACAAATAGCAAGAAAAAAAGTTTGCTAATCCTTTTTACTTAAGATTAGCAAACTCATTTTTTGTTTTGCATCGGCTACCTCTTTTTGAAAAATTACCCCCACATTAGCCGTAAGATGAAGAAATTTTTAATACCTGTTTTCACAGGTGGGTGTCTTGTTGAAAGCTCCTGGGTTTCTTACTCTTAGTAAGCTTACACGCCACTTTCAAAGGCGGACTCCCTTTTAAAATTTGTTGGTAATAAAATTCCAGTCTACACGTACTACGCAGGGAAGTTTTTTGTTTATTCTCTTTAAGTTATTTATATATTAGCACATATTGTTTTTATTTGCAATTCTTTTTTCTTTGAAATTTTTTCTTTTCCTTTATCCTAACTCTCGTTTTCTCTTTTTTTCTTCGTTTTCCTAACTTTATCTCTTTTTTTAGTATTTGTAGTTTTTTATTTTTTATGCTATAATGAATTAAATATTTTGAGTAATCTTCATCTAGTAGCCAATACTACTAGACATTTTATTTTATAAAATCACGTCTCTTTTTAGTTTTTTGTTTTCTACTATACCTAATCCTATATAATTTTCCTTTTCATCCTTTATATGATATACCCCATCTGGTTGGCTAACAGATATTTTTACTCCATTCAAAAAATGATGCATTTTCTTTTCTTCTAATTGTATGGTTGGATAATCTTTTAATACTTGCTCTACCGTTAAAATTTTTGTCTTTATCCACAAACTATCCTCTGCATGTTGTTCTAGCTCTTCTAATGAAACTGCATTTTCTAAAGAAAAATTTCCTACCTTTGTTCTTCTTAATTCTTTCATATAGCCTATGGTATTTAATTGCTTTGCAATTTCCTCACACAAGCTTCTGATATAAGTACCTTTGGAACAAGCTACTTGAAAGGTAATCTGTTTTTCTATTGCATCTACTTTTATTAAGTGGATATCATATATCGTAATTTCTCTAGCCGGTATTTCTACATTTTGTCCTTTTCTTGCATATTCATATAACTTTTTTCCCTTTACTTTTATGGCTGAATACATAGGTGGTGTTTGCCAATGTGTTCCTAAAAAAGATTTTAACACTACCTCTATTTCTCCTTCAGAATAGTTATTCCAATCCACTATTTGTTGTTCTAAAATATTTCCTTCGCCGTCTAGTGTATCTGTTCTTATTCCTAATTGCAATACTACTTCATAAGTCTTGTCATGTTCTATAAGATATTTCGATACCTTTGTAGCATTATCTAACAACAGTGGTAATACTCCTGTTGCATTTGGATCTAATGTCCCTGTATGACCAATTTTATGCACCTGTAAAATTCTTTTTACTTTTGCTACCACATCATGAGAAGTATAGCCTTTTGGTTTATCTACAACAATGACTCCATTCATTTTTCTTGTTCACCCTTTTCTCCTTAGCGGAATTAATCATTCATTGATAAAAACCTGAAATAAATAGCTTTACTCTATTTCAGGTTCTTTTTCTTATTTCAAATAGGTTTTTACTTGACTAATAATTCTATCTCTAGCTTGCTCTAATGTAACATTCATTGTGCAACCTGCTGCATGAAGATGTCCTCCTCCGCCAAATACTAAGCAAACATCCGAAACATTTAGATAGTCATTAGAACGAAGAGATACTCTATAATTTCCTTTTTTACTTTCTCTTATGAAAATAGAAACTTCTACTCCATCTATTGCCCTTCCTTCTTCTACAATTCCCTCATGGTCATCTGCATCCGCATTGGTTTCTTCCATATCTTTCTGTGTAAGATAAGTATAGGCTATTTTTCCATCTTCTATAAATTCCATTCTATCCATCGCTCTTTTGCGAAGTTCAAAATTTGCTCTGGATTTTGTATTCATTACTCTTTTATAAATATTAGAAACATTTACTCCTTTTTTTAATAATTCAGCTGCAAATTCAAATGTTTCTGGTGTAGTACTTTGGTAGGCAAATCCGCCTGTATCTGTAATAATACCTGTTAAAATACATGTTCCTATTTCTTTATCTACTTCCACACCAAAATAGTCAAAAATATTTAATAATACTTGTGCACAAGCTGGTGCATCAGGGTTTACATAGTTATAATCTCCAAACATCGTATTGGTTGCATGATGGTCAATCACTATTTTTACTTTTGCTGTTTCAAAATAACTAGCAAAACCATTTAATAATGGAATAGTAGCTACATCCACAGAAATTGCTAAATCATAGCTTTCCACTTGAGATTCTTTTTTTGCCACTTCTGCATATGGTAAAAAACTATATGCCTTTGGCATTTCTGGTACAATAACGTCTGCTTCTTTGCCCATCTTTCTTAAAACACCATACATAGCTAAACTGCTACCTATGGCATCTCCATCTGGATTTTCATGTGTTAGTATCACAATGGATTTTGCCTTTTGTATTTCTTCTAATATATTATCTAAAGTCATTTTTTTCTTCCTTTCCCGCTTTAAGCTTTCTCCTAAAAAAGAGTAAAATTGGTATCATTTACTTTTATTTATCATCTTTACTTTCTTCTTTTAGTTCCTTAATAATGGCATCTATTTTTGCTCCATATTCCATCGAATCATCTTTTTCAAATACTAATTCTGGTGTAATTCTTAAATTGACTCTTTTTGCAATTAAACTTCTCATAAAGCCTGCTGACTGTTTTAATGCTTCTAGTGTTTTTTCTTCGTTCTTGGAATTTAACATACTTATATATACTTTGGCATATTTTAAATCTGGTGTAATCTTTACTTTTGTTACACTAATTAAGCCTGTTGCCTCTGGATTTTTTAATTCAAAAGAAATAATTTGGCTTAATTCTTTTTTTAGTTCTTCGTCAATACGATTTAGTCTATTTTCATTTTTTGGCATTTTTTTGCCTCCTTTTTATCTTTCTTGTTCCTTTGCTTCTAATTTAGCAATTGTTCTTGAAAGTTGCTCTCTTCTTTCTTTTTCTTTCTTCTGAGCATCTTTTCTCTTATTAAAATTTTCAATACTTCTTTGTACATTTACATTTCTTGTCATTCTTTCTTGAAATTCTTGTTTTTGTTCTTTAAAACTTTGCACGTTCTTTCTATCCTTTCTATTTTGTCTAGGAAAAGATAAGATTTCTCTTATCTTTTCACCTCTTCCATTACATATACTTCTATGATGTCTCCTTCTTTAATATCATTGTAGTTTTCTATTTGCATACCACATTCATATCCTTTTGCTACTTCTTTTACATCATCTTTGAAACGCTTTAGAGAAGCTAATTTTCCTTCATGAATTACTACATTATCACGAATGACTCTTACTCCCGCATTTCTTTCTATTTTTCCATCTAGTACATAAGCTCCTGCAATTGTTCCTACATTAGATACTTTAAAGGTTTGTCTTACTTCTACATTTCCAATTACTTTCTCTTCAAAAATTGGATCTAACATTCCCTTCATAGCGGCTTTTACATCATCAATTGCTTGGTAAATAACAGAATATTGTTTTATCTCTACTGCTTCTTTTTCTGCTACTTGTTTTGCAATTGGTCCTGGTCTTACATTAAATGCAATAATAATACTATTGCTTACTTTAGCAAGAGTAACATCTGATTCATTTACTGCTCCTGCTGCACTATGAATCACTCTTACTTTTACTTCTTCGTCTGATAATTTTTCTAAAGATTGTTTTAATGCTTCTGCGCTTCCTTGTACATCTGCTTTTACAATAATATTTAATTGTTTTAAGTGACCTTGTTCCATTTGGCTAAACAAATTATCTAAAGTAACTGGTGTTACTTGATTAATGGATTTCTCTCTTGCTTGACGTTTTCTTCTTTCTATTAAATGTTTTGCCATTTTTTCGTCTTTTACTTCGTAGAAAATATCTCCTGCTTCTGGAAGTTCTGTTAATCCCATAATTTCTACTGGTGTAGATGGTGTTGCACTTTTTACTTTTTGTCCTTTATCATTTTTCATGGCTCTAATTCTACCAATGGCAGAACCTACTACAATAGTATCTCCCACGTCTAAAGTTCCTCTTTGTACTAACATAGTAGCAATTGGACCTTTCGATTTATCTAATCTTGCTTCAATAACCACACCTTTGGCTTGTTTATGTGGATTTGCCTTTAATTCTAATACATCTGCCTCTAGCAATACCATTTCTAGTAATTCATCAATATTTTGGTGATTTCTAGCAGAGATAGGTACGAAAATAGTATCTCCTCCCCACTCTTCAGGTACTAATTCATAGTTCATTAATTCCTGTTTTACTTTATCTACATTTGCTTCTGGCAAATCAATTTTATTAACGGCTACAATAATAGGAACTCCTGCTGCTTTTGCATGGTGAATGGCTTCTACTGTTTGAGGCATAACACCATCATTAGCTGCTACTACTAGAATAGCAATATCAGTAATTTGTGCTCCTCTAGCACGCATACTTGTA
>CALXAS010000002.1 GCA_944386315.1 uncultured Clostridia bacterium
AAATAATCAAAATTTCCATTTTCTTTATCTACTTGTTCATCCCAATGTTTTCCATAAAAAAGGTAAATGGATTTTTTTTGTGTTAGTTCGTCCCAGTCTACACCATGAAAATGTGTCCAATTCCACTTAAAAGAGGAATATATATCATTTCTACCTGCAAAATTATATTTTGTCCAAGCACGAATAGTTCTAGGTTCACTAATTCCTTGTGTACGATTTAGAGGATTATCTTCAATGGCAATTACATCTTCTAGTCCATCAGCTCCTAAGCGATGGTTTAAAACAATATCTGCTAAAACTTCAATACCATTACCTTGTAAAGCTTTGACTGCATGAATATATTCTTCTTTGGTTCCATATTTAGTACGAACATCACCTTTTTGCATAAATTCACCTAAATCATATAGGTCGTAAACACCATAACCAGTATCATGAATTCCAGCACTTCCTTTGTAAGCAGGAGGCAACCAAACTGTACTAATTCCAATGGAAGATAAATAAGAAGAATCAGATATTACTTTGTTCCATAAATCATCTTCAGGTTTTAAATACCATTCAAAATATTGCATCATGGTTGGATTTATTTTTTTCAAAAAATCACCTTCATTTCAAATTTTATCCAAAGCTATTATATACTATTTGAGTTGAAATAGCAATTAGAAAAACAATATTATCCGTTACAGCGGACAATAGGAATAAAAAGTAAATTTTCCCTATATCCGTTTTGGCGGACATAGGGAAAATAAATAGAATTAAAGAATACTAAAGGCTATCAATGGTTTCTTTGCTTAAGCCAGTTATTTTTACAATAAGAGAAATATCCATGTTTTCCTCTTTCATTTTTTTAGCGATAGTAAGTTTTTCATCTTCTTTGCCTTCTTTTTTTCCATCTTTTTTGCCATCTTCCACTCCTTTTATGTATCCGGTATATTCAGCCTCTTTTTCGTCTAAAATAGCTTTTTCTCTTAATTCTGCTATTCTCTGCATTCTCGCATCTTCACTAATTCCTTCTAGTTTTGTTCTTGCTTCTTTCATATTTACATTTTCCTTCATATATATTTCCACCTCTTCACTTTCAGGATTTTCTAAAAATTTTAGCCATTTTAGTAGTTTGCTATTTTCTTTTGTTTCCTGCATTTTCTTTATTTTAGGTAATTCTATTATATGTAACTCTAAATCATCTGTCAACACGTGTTTTTTGCCATTTTCCTCGATTATCTTCCATTTGCTATGCATTCTTAAGTCTTCTAAGCCTTTTACTTCAAAATCCGTAATTAATATAGATATGGTTCTTTTTAAAGATTGATATTCTTCACTCTCTTTTATTGTTTTTGCATATCTCCTAGACCAATAATACAACAGTCTTTCTTTTATGTGGTTTGCTTCTCCTACTTGCATTTCTATATGGCAATATTCTTTTTCATTTATTTTTGCTAGTACATCTACTACTCCCATTTTTCCTTTTAAATATTCTCTTCTTAGTACTATATTTTCATCTAAATTAATTTCTTCTATTTGCTCTTCTAAAATACTACTTAAAAAATCTTTTGTGATTCTCTCGCTTCCCACTTCTCCAAATAAAATTTGAAAAATAACATCTATTTTGGGAGATAATATTGGTGTTTTCTCTTCTGTTATTGCTTTTTGTTTTTTATCTGTCATTCATGCCTCCTTCTTGCATTATTATTTTTTACAGGATTATCATTTTTTGGGATATAAAAAAGATATTAAAAATTGGATAAAATTTTTTTAGATTACAAAAGCTTTTGTTACTTATGTATACCATACTTTTCTACAAAGTGCAAGAAAAACTTTCCTACAAAAACCGACAAAAAACGAATAAAAACTCTTTTTTTGGTAAAGATAAAGAAGAAAAGGAGGCATTTTATGTTCATACCAACAGAAATTTTTTATGAAAAAGCGATTGAAAATTATCCATTAGGCAAAGAATTGTTAGAAAGATATCGAGAAAAAAATGTGCCTTGTACAATAATAGAAAATCATAACGCTATAGAAAAAATGAGGAAAAAAGAAAATAAAGAATTTCCAAAAATGAAACAGAATTTGATTATTGGCGTTAGAAAAACACATCGTTTTGTTCCCAACCACAAAGTATCCGATTTTTTAGTGCCTTATACCTCTTCTGGCTGTATTGCTATGTGTTTATATTGTTATCTAGTTTGCAATTATAATAAATGTGCTTATCTTCGCTTATTTGTGAATAGGGAGCAGATGATAGATAAAATCATTCGTGTGGCAAACGAGTCAGAAAAGCCTTTAACATTTGAAATTGGTAGTAATAGTGATTTAATTTTAGAAAATACCATTACAGGCAATTTAGAGTGGACTATTGAAAATTTTGCACAAAAAGCAGAGAAAGGATTTCTTACATTTCCTACAAAATTTGATAGAGTAGAACCACTTCTTTCTTTAAATCATAAAGGAAAAACTATAGTAAGAATGAGTGTGAATCCACAAGAGATTATATCTCAAATTGAGATAGGAACATCACCTCTAAAAAATAGAGTAGAAGCAGCTAATCGTTTAAAAGAAGCAGGGTATCCTGTTGGGATATTAATTGCACCAGTTATTTTAGTAGAAAATTGGAAAGTACTATATGCAGAATTGATCCAATATTTGGCTGAAAATTTAAGTGAAAAAATAAAAAAGGAGGCAGTATTTGAAATTATTTTTATGACTTATAGCTATATTCATGAGGCTATCAATACAGAAGCTTTCCCAAATAAACCTTCCCTGTATAATAAAGAAAAAATGACAGTAAGAGGAAGAGGAAAGTATCGCTATAAGGAAGAAGAAAAGCAAGAGGCAGAAGCCTTTTTAAGAGAGCAAATGCAAAAGTATTTTCCCAATAATGAGATATTGTATATTGTATAAATTAAAAAGAGTAAAGAACATGAAATAATTTGTTCTTTACTCTTGCTTTTTAATCTTCTTTTCTAGCTACTACTCTAGCAATATCATAAATTAATTTTTGCTGTTCAGAAGAGCAGTCCTTTAAAAGAGAAGCAAATTCACTATCCAAATATTGTGAAGATTTACTAGAAACACCGTTTAAAATCTCACCTGGGCTAACTTCTAATATTTCACATATTTGTACAAGTCTTTTTAAATTTACTTGGGAATTTCCTCTTTCTATTCTACTTAAAAAAGCAATAGAAACATCTAATTTTTCTGCTAATTCCTCTTGCGTCATTTTTTTAGCTTTTCTAGCTTTTTTTAGTCTTTGTCCAATAATAGTATAATCTAATGGCATAGCCTATCATCCTTTCTAGCTCTGATTTCAACAAAAATATAGCATGAGGTTTTTAAAAAAGACAGAAACAAATCAGTAAAAATAAATTAAATGGTTATGAATATTACGAATATTATTTACCAAATTGATAAAAATATACAATTCGGGTGCAATTTAGGGACGTTCTTTCAATTGAAAATAGAGAAAAAAATATTGTTACAACTGTGAATAATATTCACTGTACAATATTTAAAAGTATGGTAACATATAAAATGTAATTGTAATAACTTATTTACATAAATTAAAAATTGAAAAAGTGAATAAGTTAAGAGAAATTGGGAAAACATAAGAAAAATGGGAGGAGAAAAAACATGAGAAATTTTGTAAAGAAACAAAATGGTATTACATTAATTGCACTTGTGGTAACTATCATAGTCCTAATCATTCTAGCTGGAGTATCTATAGCCATGCTAGTAGGAGAGAATGGAATCATAACGCAAGCGCAGAGGGCAGCACAAGAGACAGAGCAAGCAAAAAGAGACGAAGAAGCAGGATTGTCTAGTTTAGAAACAGCTATACAAGAAGCATTAGGTAATGTGTACAATGAAGAAAAAGGAGTAAATAAACCTAAATTAATAACAGGAATGATACCAGTAAAATTTGATACAAGCAAAAATGGAGGAAAAGGGAATTGGGTAATTTGCTCGGAAATGGATGAAGAGTGGTATAATTATGATGAGACAGATAAAAGATGGGCAAATGTAATGTTATGTGATGGAACATATGATGAGAATACGCCGATAGGGACAGAAATTCAAGAAAAAGATTTAGGAAGCATGTTTGTATGGATACCAAGATATGCATATAAAATAACTAGTGGATACCATGATGCACCAAATGGCGGAATAGATGTAAAATTTTTGATAGGTACAACAAATGAGACAGCAGATGCTAGTAATGTGAATGAATATAATTCGGAAACGACCAATAATTATACAAAATTTCCAGATGGCTATGTAGTACATCCAGCATTTCAAAATGGACAAAGTACAGGATATCAAAATGGAGAATGGAAGAAAGAAATAACAGGAATATGGGTAGCAAAATTTGAAGCAGGAATAAAGACGATAGAAGAAGATACAGATAAAACTGTGTCATCAGTAAATAATTATTATTATCCAGTATTTAAAGGAAGAAAATATGCTTATAATTATGTAACTGTTAATGATTGTTATAATTTGTCACTAGCGTTAGATGATGAGCAAAATCCATATGGATTGTCAGACAATGCAAATAGTCATTTGATGAAAGATAGTGAATGGGGTGCAGTAGCCTATTTATCAATGAGTCAGTATGGATATTCGGGCGGGGAGATAAATACGAGTACTGTAATATATAAAAATAATTTATCTTTAGATGAAACAGTAGATAATCCTAATAATATTGGAAAAATATACTCTATAACAGGTTATTCTGCAACAGGAGAAAAAGAACCAGGAAATAAAATAAGTATTAATACATCAGTTGAAGAGTTGTTAACAGATGAAATAGGAAGTAGTAATAAATCATATGCATGGACAGTAGTTGATAATGGAAAAGATAGTGGTTTAGGAACAAAAGCTAGTACGACAGGAAATATATACGGAATATATGATATGAGTGGAGGAGTAACAGAATATATGGCAACATATATAAATAATGTAGCATATGCAGAATATGGAAATATGTTGGCGACAGGAAAATCGACATATTTAGCAACAGCATATCCAAATGAAGGAACAATAGAAGCAGAATTAAATACAGCTTATGGAGCAAATATATTTAATAAGATATATGGAAATGCAGTATATGAAACATCTAAAAATGTTGGTATAGGATTAACATGGTTTGC
Organism: uncultured Clostridia bacterium; assembly: GCA_944386315.1. Lineage (GTDB taxonomy): Bacteria > Bacillota > Clostridia > TANB77 > CAG-508 > UMGS1663. The sequence continues at coordinate 5,145 of CALXAS010000002.1, forward strand.
TCAAACGGTAGAAAATGACTCAGATGGAAACGAAGTTTTTTGCCCAAGAGGGGGAAGTAGTAATACTGTGTCATTCGTGGGATTGTGTGGATTGTCTGATTCTGATGGTAATGCACATAATAGTTCTGGTTTTAGAAGTGTATTAATAGTTGAATAAGGTACAAAATACTAGTGTGTGGTCAAAATATATCATGTTTTTACGTAAGGAAATTTCGAAAAATACTATTCACTGGTACATTAGAAATTATTATAGCTTAAAAAAGAAAATAAATTTGGCAATACTTATATGGGAAAAGAGGAATAAACCACCTCTTTTTTCTTTCCAAATTATACAATCTAGGAAATTTTAGTCCTTATAGAGAGGGCTATTGTGAGGACAAAATAAAAGAGGACGATCCAAGGAGAAAATTCTTTCAAGCTTTGCTTCAGAGGTTTGAAGAGGAATTTCAGGGGTATACATTACACGGATTTCTATGTGGAGAAATTCCTGACGATGAAATTCATCTTCGGGCAAATTGGAGGTGGAGAAAGGAAGAACAAGCTTCCTTTACGGCTTGTGCATCAGAGAACATCATTAGAAGTTTGCTGATGCATGAAATTGTTCCTGAAAGCTGGGAGGAATTTGTAAAAGATTTCAAATTTCACGTTCTCCAAGATGGGACATATAAACCGGCTACTCCAAAGGCAGTCGAAGAAGCTTTTAAAGTTTTAAATGCAACCAAGGAGGAAAAGGAGGAAGAAATACCTATGCCTCCCAAAAAAGTTTCATTCTTGGAAAAAGCTAAAAGTTTTTTCAAATAATCTGGTCTGTGAGTTCATGGAAAAAGCGGTGGTCTTTCATTGAAAGGCCACCGCTTTTCAAGTAGTTTAAAGAAAGTTTAGAAACATTCTTTAAATTACAGAATAAATAGGTTGAACTTTAAAGAACGTCCCTAAAGTTCATCCTACTACTTGTATTTTTTGTAGGAAGGTGATAAAATACAGAAGAATACTAAGAAAAGAAAGGAGAAAGGTCTATGGAAGACAAAAAATTTTATGTAACAACCCCTATTTATTACCCTAGTGGTAGATTTCATATTGGAACTGCCTATACCACTGTTTTAGCAGATACCATGAAAAGATATAAACTAGCAAGAGGGTATGATAGTTACATGTTGACTGGGCTAGATGAACATGGACAAAAGGTACAAACAGTAGCAGAGTCACGAGGACTAACCCCACAGGAGCATGTAGACGAAATGGCAGAAGATGCAAAGAGGTTATGGAAGTTAATGGACATCCAATATGATGACTTTATTCGTACCACAGAAGAAAGACATGTAAAAGTAGTAGAGGATATCTTCGATAGACTAATGGAACAAGGAGATATTTATCTAGGAGAGTACGAAGGCTGGTACTGTATGCCTTGCGAAACCTTTTTTACAGAAACACAATTAGTAGATGGAAAGTGCCCAGATTGTGGTAGAGAAGTAAAAAAGATGAAAGAAGAGTCTTATTTCTTTGCTATGAGTAAGTATCAAGATAGATTAGAAAAATTTTATGAGGAAAATCCACATTTTATAGAACCAGAATCTAGAAAAAATGAGTTATTTAATAACTTTATTAAACCAGGATTAGAAGATTTGTGCGTAAGTCGTACTAGCTTCGATTGGGGAATTAAAGTAAGAAAAAATCCTAAACATGTTATCTATGTTTGGCTAGATGCACTTACCAACTATATTACTGCTTTAGGATATGGTTCAAAGGATGATAGCAAATTTAAAAAATACTGGCCAGCAGATTTGCAAATTGTAGGAAAAGATATTATTCGTTTTCATGGTATTTATTGGCCAATTTTCTTGATGGCGCTTGGCTTACCACTTCCTAAAAAAATTTATGCACATGGCTTTATTATGATGAAAGACGGAAAAATGTCCAAATCTAAAGGAAATATTGTCTACCCAGAATTATTAATAGAAAGGTATGGTTTAGATGCTACCAAATACTTTTTATTAAGGGAATTCCCATTTGGGCAAGATGCTGTTTTCACGCCAGAAGGATTTATAGAAAGATATAATTTTGATTTATGTAACGATTTAGGAAATTTACTAAATAGAACCATAGGTATGATGAATAAATATTTTGACGGTGTGATTCCAGACGGAAAGGCACAAAAAAATGAGCCAGATAAAGAGTTAGAAACTACCGTTTTAGAAAAAGTAGCACAAGTAGAAGAAAATATGGAGAATGTACATGTATCCAATGCACTATCTGCTATTTGGGCAATGATTGCAAGGTCTAATAAATATATTGATGAAACAGCACCATGGGTACTTGCAAAGTCAGAAGAGCAAGAAGATAAAGAAAAATTAGCATCTGTTTTATATCATCTAGCAGAGAATTTAAGAATAATTGCTATTTTATTACAACCATTTATGGAAGAAACAGCAGATAAAATGTTTATGCAATTAGGAATTACAGAAAAAGAAATAACTGTATGGGACTCTGCAAAAGAGTATGGAAAAATCTCAGTTGGAACAAAAGTGATAGAAAAAGGAGATCCTTTATTTATGAGATTAGATAAAGAAGAGGAAATTGCTTATATTAAAGAAGGAATGAAAGGATAAAAAAACTACGAATTCTTCACAAAAAAGACATATTTATGCAGTATAATAGAAAATGGTGACAAGAGGGAACTTTTCAAAAAAGAAGTTCCCTTTCCTAAAATGAAAATGAGAAAGGAAGGAAATAAGGAATGAATGATGTTACTGTTTTGATGGTAGATGATGAAGCAAGAATGAGAAAACTTGTAAAAGACTTTTTGATGCAAAAAGGTTATAGTGTATTAGAGGCAGCAGATGGAGAAGAAGCTTTGCAAGTATTTGAAGAAAATCAGAATAAAATAGGATTAATTTTATTAGATGTCATGATGCCCAAATTAGATGGTTGGTCTGTGCTTCGTCAAATACGTCAAACGTCTAGAGTTCCGATTATCATGCTAACAGCTAGAGGAGAAGAGCAAGATGAGTTATTTGGATTTGAGTTAGGAGTAGATGAATATATTTCTAAACCTTTTAGCCCTAAAATATTAGTAGCAAGAGTAGAAGCTATTTTAAATCGTACACAGACCAAGAAAAATGAAGTGCAAGATTATGGTGGTATTGTAATAGATAGCGATGGAAGAACAGTAAAAGTAGATGGGAAAGAGATAGAATTAAGTTTAAGAGAATATGAATTATTAAAGTATTTAGTGGATAATCAAGGTATCGCTTTGTCTAGAGATAAAATATTAAACAATGTTTGGAATTATGATTATTATGGAGATTCTAGAACAATAGATAGCCATATAAAAAAAATACGTCATAAATTAGGAAAAAAAGGAAAATATATCGAAACAATGCGTGGTGTAGGATATAAATTTGAGGTGAAATAATAGAAGAGGGAAAAATGAAAAAGATAAAAGAAAAACTAAAGTCTGTACGAGTGCGTTTATTTGTTTCTTTTTGTATTGTGGTAACTATTATTGTATTGTTTTTAATTATTATTAACAATGTAGTGCTAGAAACATTTTACTTGTACACAAAAACAAAAGCCATTCAAGGAGCTTATGTAGCGATTAACGATTTATATAATAAAGCAAATGTATATACCAATATAGAAGAGGAATTAAATCGTATTTGTATAAAAAATGACTTTGATATATTAATTGAAAATGACAAAAGTATTCTATTATTTAGTTCTGATACGAATTTGACAGATTCTATAGAAAAAATTAATGAATTTGTGAATAGCAGAATTACTTCTTTTGATACAAATTACGATAGAAATAATATTGTTATCTATGCAGACGATAATATGATTATCCGTAGAATTATAGATGAAAAGAATAGCATGAATTATATCTTCCTTTCTGCCATGTTAGATAATGGATATCATTTATATATTCGAGTGCAAGTGGAATCTATTCAAGAAAGTGTAAAAATATCGAATAATTTACTAATTGCAGTAGGAGCAGTTTCTATTTTAATTGCAGGAATTTTAGCTTCCTTCATTTCACGTAAATTTACAGAGCCAATTTTAGAATTGAATGATATTGCCAAAAATATGTCTAGATTAGATTTTTCTAAAAAATATAAAGTGAAAGATACAGACGATGAAATTAATGATCTGGGAAAAAGTATTAATACCATGTCTGATAAGCTAAAGTCAACTATTAAACAATTAAGAAATACCAATATTGAATTAGAGAAAGATATTGAAGAAAAATCTAAAATAGATGAAATGCGTAAACAGTTTATTTCAGATGTGTCGCATGAATTAAAAACGCCAATTGCGTTAATACAAGGTTATGCAGAAGGTTTATTAGAAAATGTAAATGAAGATGAAGAATCTAGAAAATTTTATGCAGAAGTAATTTTAGATGAATCTAACAAAATGGATAAATTAGTAAAGCAATTATTAGAGCTTATGAAATTAGAATATGGAAAAAGAGAATTCAATAATGAAGAATTTGACATTTTAGAACTAGCAAAAGAAGTAGTAAGAAAATGCAAGGTAATGATAGAAGAAAAGAATATAACGGTAACATGCGATAGAGAAGTGCCAGCTTATGTATGTGCAGACGAATTTTACATTGACCAAGTAATGACAAATTATTTTACCAATGCCATTAAGCATGCAGAAGAAGTAAATGGAAAGAAAGAAATTAGAATACAGATACAAGTAAAAGAAGAAGAACAAAAGGTACGTATTTCCGTATTTAATACAGGAAAGAATATACAAGAAGAAGACTTAACGCGTATCTGGAAAAGATTTTATAAAGTGGATAGTTCTAGAAATAGAGAAGATGGTGGAACAGGAATAGGTCTTGCTTTAGTAAAAGCAATTATGAATAATTACCAGAATGATTTTGGCGTTATTAATAAAGCAGATGGAGTAGAATTCTATTTTGAACTTCCAATGAGTAAACATTAAACCCAAAAAGAGGGATTCAGTTCTCTCTTTTTTTGCTTGGAAAAAAATGTAAGAATTTGTCGATGAAAAGTTCTTTACAAAATTAACAAAATGTGGTAACATAAATGCAAGATTTGAATTGCAATTTTTATCTAAAAATTATTTCAATGGATTTTTATTCTAAAGAAAATCAAAAAAATTCCATGAATACAACTGAATAAAGGTAGGTGAGGTATATGCATGATGCTTTATAGTAAAAAGAGCGTAAAAACAGTTTCGTTTTTCATTGCACTAGCTTTGTGGGCAATAATTCTATTACTCTGTTGGATTTGGCAAAATTCAGGCGAAGAAGAGGCGAAGCCCTCAACTAGTATTACATTAAAGGCAGAAGAAACACAAAATACGAATCGAGAAAAAAGCGCATACGAATTATTGTTAGAAAGTAGTATGCAAACTAGTGCAACCACTTCTTATTCGTCTTATCCATGGCGTATAGAGATTCCTAAAATACAATTAAATGCCCCTATTTATGAAGGAACCGATGCAGAAACACTAAGAAAAGGAGTGGGTCATTTTGAAGATACTAGTATTTGGGAGGGAAATATTTGCCTAGCAGCACATAACAGAGGTTACAAGTATAATTATTTCCAAGATATTGTTTTATTAGAAGTTGGTGATGAAATTATTTATCAAACGCCAAAAGGCAAGAAAACCTATGTAGTGCAAGAAAATAAGAAGATTAAAGAAACGAATGTAAGCTATATTCAACATACAAAAGAAAATAAACTAACACTAATTACTTGTGAAAAAAATGAAAAAGAATACAGAAGATGTGTACAAGCTGTACAAAAAGAAATATAAAAAATACCATAGGAGGAATGGAAAAGATGAAAAAAGAAAATAAAAAGAAAAAATGGTACTTAGTACTGATTGTTTTATTACTTATTATTCTTGCTTTAGGAGTTATGGCAGGTAATGGTTTTTCTAAATATCTAATGGAAGTGAAAGGAAAAGGAATTGTAGAAGTGGCAAATTGGAGTTTTCTAGTAAATGGGCAAAGTAGCAGTATTCAAAATATTCAACTAGCACAAACCTATACACCAGAAACCTTAGTAGAAAATACAATTGCCCCTGGTACTAGTGGTGCTTTTGATATCGTAATAGATGCTACTGGTTCCCAAGTAGGCATTGCCTATCAGGTACAATTTCAAAACGAAGTAGGAAAGCCAACAAACATGCAATTTGAGTGTAACGGAAAAACAGTTTCTCATATTAAAGACTTAGAAGAAGTATTAATAGGCGAGATAGCCGCAAATGAAGAGCAAAAAGTAAAAACTTATACAATACATTGGCAGTGGCCTTATGAAACAGGAAGTGCAGAAGAAGAAATTCAAGCAAGTGATAAAGTAGATACAAAAGAAGCAAGTGAAATTGCAAATTATGCTTTTGATATTATCATAAATGGTACCCAAATAGAACCTAGACAAAGCTAAAATGGAAAATGAAAGGAGAAGCTATGTTGGTAGTAAAAAGAAAGGTACAAAAAAAGAAAAACGGTATTACTTTTTGGTTGTTACTTGCAGTAATTCTATTGCTGTTTTTATGGGTGAGTACGAGCTTTGCAAAATTAGCAACTAGCTTAAATGGGAAAGTAGCAGTAGGAATAGCAACACCTGTTATGGAAATTATTACCCAGCAGAGTATGGTAATTACAGCCAAAGAACCTAAGAATTCTTGTTATTTTGAAGTGAGAAATTACAACGAAAAAAATGAAATGAATAAAGCAGAGATGGAATATTATATAGAAATTTTAGGACTAGAAGATAAAGAGATTTCGTTTACTTTATATGAAGGAGAAGAAATCGTTCCTATGGAAGAAAAATTTATATCAGAAAAGAGAAAATTAGGAATTCATCAGAAAGAGGAGCATGTGTATCGATTAGAAATTGTTTACCAAAAGGGAGAGGAAAAATTAAGCAATTTAAATCAGGAAGTAGAAATAAAAGTGCATTCTATTCAAAAATTAGAGAAGAAAAGTTAAAATGGGAAGGAATAAAAGATGAAACGAAAACAAATAGTTTGGATACTAGGGATAAGCTTGTTCTTTTTACTAAGCCTGTATCACACAGTACTGGCAAAGTACGAAATGGTAGAAACGAGAACTATTGCACGTTTAGAGATTGATAGAACATCGCCAATAGGAAAAATTACGTACTCTAAAGAAGAGCCAACAAAAGAAAATATAGTGGTTACATTGGAAGTAAATGAAACGATTGAAGAATTAAAAGGATGGACCAAAATAGAAGAAAACGTATGGGAAAAAGAGTATACAGAAAATACAAATGAAAAAATAGTGATACAAGATTTATCTGGTAATCAAGCGGAAATACCAATTGTCATTAGCAATATAGACAGAGAAGGTCCGAGCATAAGAGTAGAAAGTGTTCAAAACTCTAATACAGAATACCCAGAGTTTGCCAATCAAGAAGCTACCATACAAATAGTATTACAAATAGAAGATGCAAACAACATACAAAAGAAATTAATAGAAGACGAGGTAGAGATTTGGATAGAAGATAAGAAGATAGATGCGAAACAAATACAAATAGAGTCAAAAGAAAAAGAAGAGAAGATAAAAATGATACTGGAAAATATAAAAGAAGAAGGGGAATTAAAAATAAAAATAGGTAGAGCTAGCATTGTGGATGTACTAGGAAACGAAAATGAAGCCTATTTATGGAATAGTGGCATTTTCTTAGATAATACAAGACCAATTGTACAAGTAGAACAAAAAATAATAGAAGAAGGAAAAGTAAAGGTAAATTTGCATGCGGATGAGGTTATTAGAAAAATAGATGGCTGGGAAGGAAAAGAGGATAGCTATACGAAAATCTTTGAGAATAATATTAGCTATGAAATTCCTGTAAAAGATTTAGCGGGAAATGTGTCAAAAGCAAAAATTGAAATTAAAGATGCTACTGCTATTGTACTACGCTATGCTTCCCATAATTCAGAAGTAGGTTGGACATTTGGATATGGAAATTATGATATAGCGGGAATAACCGCTATAGAGCAAAAGAAAAAGCTTAGAACAGAAGCATTGGCATTTAGTATAGAAGGAAATGTAGAGCCAGATTTTCTGCAAGTAAGAGCGTATGTTCATAATTATTGGGGAGAAGGAAGCGAAGCTATTTGTCAAGATACAAATAAAAAATATGTATATGGCTTTAATCCATCTCCTACCACATGGAAATCTATGCAGACAGAAGAAGGTCTAGTAAAATTAAATGATGGAAACCAATACTTCCTATTAGGCGGAACAGGTGTTAATATGAGATATCAAACAGATGCGAATGGAGAAAATCCTATTCCACCATCTTTAGCAAGGCAATATTTATATGGAATATCTGGTATATCTTTTCAATTAAAAGATACTTCTATGTACTCCATTATTTATCAAATTTACATAGAAGAAATTGGTTGGCTTGCTCCTTGTAAAAATCAAGAATTTGCTTGTTACCAAAAAGATAAACCTATTTCAGGCTTGAGAGTAGCGTTAATACCTAATTCAGAGGTAGATTACTTATGGAATATATGGGAAAACGATGCAGGAGAAAAAATAGAATAAAAGATACAAAAGAAAGTCAAAAAATCTCCTTGAAAAAATTTGTAAATAGACGATAGATGATAAACAGAAGATTTTCTATAGATAGAGAATCTTCTGTTTACTGTATATTTTAAGTGCGAAAATAAGATTGACACTTAAGTAGAATACAGTTATAATAAAATAGAAAAAAAGGGTAAAATACATATATGTGCATAAAAAGAGAGGAAGCGTGAAAATTTTAAATGATTTCACAATTGATAATTTTATTAATATTAATTCTTGTAAATGGCTATTTTGCGGCAACAGAAATGGCTTTTATTTCTTTAAATGATGCCAAAATTGAAAAACAAGCAAAAGAGGGTAATAAAAAAGCAAAACAAATTGAAAAAATGTTAAATAATCCTAGTAAATTTTTAGCAACCATTCAAATTGGAATTACCTTAGCAGGATTTTTATCTAGTGCGTTTGCATCAGATGCCTTTGCAGATATACTAGCACCAGCACTACATCAAATTTTTCCAAGTATTAGTATAGGAGTATTTCGTAGTATAGCTATCGTTATTATTACTATTATTTTATCCTTCTTTACTTTAGTATTTGGAGAATTAGTCCCAAAAAGACTAGCAATGAAATATTATGAAAAGATTTCCTTTGCAACAATAGGAATTATCAGAGCAATTTCTGTTGTAACAGCACCTTTTGTAAAAGTGCTTACGGTTTCTACCAATTTTGTTTCTAAAATATTTGGTATTTCAGAAAAAGAGGAAGAAATTGTAACAGAGGAAGAAATCCGCATGATGATAGATGAGGGAGAAGAAAAGGGAACAATTGGGCAAGAAGAAAAAGAAATGATAAATAATGTGTTTGAGTTTAATGATATTACAGCATCAGAAGTTATGACACATAGAACAGATGTATATGCCATAGAAATTAATGAAAATATTTATGATATATTAGAAGAAATGGATAATTTGAAATATAGTAGAATACCAGTTTATGAAGAGACAATCGATGATATTCAAGGTATTTTATTTGTAAAAGATTTATTAAAATATATGGGAGAAGGAAAACAAGTAAAAATAAAAGACATTATGAGAGAGGCATATTTTGTTTCAGAATCAAAGCCAATTGATGAATTATTTAGAGACTTGCAAAAAAATAAAAAACAAATGGCAATTGTTATTGACGAATATGGTGGAACAGCAGGTCTTGTGACAATGGAAGATTTACTAGAAGAAATTGTGGGAAACATTTTTGATGAATATGATGAAGAAGAAGCCGACTATCAAAAAATAGACGATAATACTTTCTTGATAAATGGAAGCGTTTCTATTTATGAATTAAAGAAAATTTTGAAGGTAGATATTCCGGAAGGAGATTACGATACTTTATCTGGTTATCTACTGGAACTATTAGGAAGAGTACCAGATGAGACAGAAAAACCAGTAATAGAGACAAAAGAAGTAACCTATAAAATAGAGACCTATGAAGATAGAAGAATTGTATGGGTAAAAGCTTGTAAGAATCAAATTGTTGAAGAAGAAACAGAAGAAGATTAAAAAAGACCAATACTAAAGAAAGGAAGGATAGCAAAAATGAAAAAACAAGGACAAGACAAAACAGCCAATCCAAAAAGCAAAAAAATAGGAATAGGGATAGGAATATTAGCTCTTTTGGTAATCGTAATAGTAGGAATATGTTTATGGATGGTTATGACAGATAAAAGCTATGAAGTAGAAGAGGTAGGAGAACATCAATATTTTAAGTTATATCAACAGGAACAGTATGGAATTATTGATAGAAACGGTAATATTATTATAGAACCACAGTACGACATGATTCAAATACCAAACCCTTCTAAAGCCATATTTATTTGCTATTCGAATTATCAATCAGGAAAAGAAGACTATCAAACAATGGTAGTGAACGATAAAAAAGAAGTATTGTTTAGTAAATATGAACAAGTAACGGCTCTGGCTTTTAAAGATGCCAGTGTAGACGAAGTTCCTTTTGAAAAAAGTGTTTTACGTTATAAACAAAACGGAAAATATGGAATTATCGATTTTACTGGAAAAGAATTAACAAAGCCAATTTATGACTCTATTGAAAGTCTTTCTTATAAAGAGGGATGTTTAGTAGTAGAACAAGAAGGAAAGTATGGAGTTATCAATATAAAGGGAAAAGAAATGATACCAGTAGAATATGATAGCATTACAGCAGATGGCTATTATGAAGAAAGCACGAAATACCAAAAGGCAGGTTTTATAGTAGCCAACAAAACAGAACAAGGTTATCGCTATGGGTATATCACGTATCAGGGAGAAGAACTTTTAGAAGCAAAGTACAATGAAATAGATAGAGTAACAGATATAAAAGAAGATATCTATTTATTAGCCTTTGAAAATGGACAAGCAACTATTAGAAAAAATAAAGAAGCGGTAACAGAAGAAAAATATGAAGAAGTAGAATATAATAGTAATCATGATATGTTTATTGTACAAAAGGCTGGAAAAGAAGGAGTTGTTACACGAGAAGGGCAAACGATATTACAGCCAGAATATAACACTGTGCTATTTGTGAATAATGGTATACAAGTACAAAAAGACGGTAATGTAGAACTATATAATTTTCAAGGAGAAAAACAAGAACAAGAGGAAATTACTTATATTGCTGTAGAAAATACACCATATTGTATAGCAGTTCAAGAAGATCAACTTTATGGAGTAGTAGATGAAAATAAAAATCTTATTTTAGATAAAAAATATACCTATATAGAGTATGCTTTTGGTGACAATTTTATTGTAACAGAAGAAGGAAAAGTGGGTGTTGTAAATAGTAAGAGAGAACAAAAAATACCATCTACTTATGGTGTTATACAAAAATTAGAAAATAGCAATGTATTACAAGCAATTGATACTACCACAAATACAACAGATTTATACAACGTAAATTTAGAAAAAGTAGCATCTTTTTCCAATGCTACAGTGTATGTGGAAGAGAATTATATCAAAATAAGTACAGATACTCAAAGAGAATATTTTGATAAACAAGGAAACCAGTTACAAAATACGAGTATTTTTACAGAAAATACGCTATTTGCTTATCAAGAAAATGGCAAGTGGGGATTTAAAGATAAAGAAGGAAATACCATAATAGAGCCAATTTATGATATGGTAACAGAATGTAATGATTATGGATTTGCAGGAATAAAGCAGAATGACAAATGGGGTGTAGTAGACAAAGAGGGAAATATTCTAGTAGAACCATCTTATAGCATAGATTGGGAGGAACCAGAGTTTATAGGAAAATATTGTAGATTAAATTTTGGATATGGATTAGAGTATTATACAGATGAATTAGTAGAAGAATAAGAAAAGAGGAGTAACAAAAAATGTACGAGATGTTGGGAATAAAACCAGAATTAGAGGCATGGGCTAAAAAACAGGAAGAGGAATTAAAAGAAAAATTCAAAGAAATAGAAGAAATAGGAGAGTATAATAGTGCAAAAGTTTTGCATGCTTTGCAACAAAATCATATTTCAGAAATTCATTTTGGTTCTACTTCTGGTTATGGCTATAATGATATAGGAAGAGAAGCTATAGAAAAAGTATTTGCACAAATATTTAGGGCAGAGGATGCCTTAGTAAGAGGACAGTTTATTTCTGGAACACATGCCTTAACAGTGGCCCTATTTGCCTTTTTAAGACCAGGGGATACACTGCTTAGCATTACAGGAAAACCATATGATACACTAGACGAGGTAATTGGCATAGTAGATAATCCAAGTTCTTTAAAATCTTATGGAGTAAACTTTGAACAAATAGATTTAAACGAAGATGGAAGTTTTGCAATAGAAAAAATACAAGAACGCTTAAAAGAAAAAAGGATAAAACTAATCGAAATACAACGTTCAAAAGGATATAGTACAAGAAAAAGTATAGGAATACAAGCATTAGAAGAAGTGATTCAAAAAATTAGAGAAGTAGATAAAAATGTGATTATTATGATAGATAATTGCTATTGTGAATTTGTGGCAAAACAAGAACCTATAGAGGTAGGAGCTGATGTTGCCGTTGGGTCACTTATAAAAAACTTGGGAGCAGGAATTGCACCAAATGGAGCCTATATTGTAGGAAGAAAAGATTTAGTGGAGCTTGCAGCAGAAAGGCTAACTGTACCGGGAGAAGGAAAAGAAGTAGGACCAACACTAGGCATTAATAAATCCTTCTTACAAGGCATATTTATGGCACCATCTGTAGTAGTAGCTAGCTTAAAAACAGCAATTTTGGCTAGCAAATTATTAGAAAACTTAGGTTATACAGTAGAGCCAAAACCTTTTGAAGAAAGAGCTGATATTGTACAAACTATTTTCATGCAATCACCAGAAAAGCTAATTGCTTTTTGTCAAGGTATACAAATGGGTTCTCCTGTAGATTCTATGTCTATTCCAGAGCCATGGGATATGCCAGGATATACAGATAAAGTCATTATGGCAGCAGGAGCATTTACACAAGGGTCTTCTATAGAATTGTCTTGCGATGGTCCAATTCGCCCTCCTTATATTGCATTTTTGCAAGGTGGTCTTACTTACGAATACGGAAAGATAGGTGTATTAAAAGCAATTCAAAATATGAAAGAAATCTAGCTATACCTAGTATTTAAGTTTAATAATAATTTTATAGAAAAAATTGGGGGATAAAAAAATGAAAGTAATTGTAATAGGCGGAGGACCTGCGGGGATGATGGCGGCTATAGAAACGGCAAAAGGAAAGAATGAAGTCATCTTATTAGAAAAGAAAGAGCGCTTGCGGAACAAAATTATTAATTACAGGAAAAGGAAGATGTAATATTACTAGTAGTATTCCTATGGAAGAGTTTATCAAAAATATACCGGGAAACGGAAAATTCTTGTTTAGTGCTTTTAAACAATACACCAATGCAGATATTCTGCAGTTTTTAGAAGAGCAAGGAGTAAAAGTAAAAGAAGAAAGAGGAAACCGTATCTTTCCTGTAACAGATAAATCTCAAACAGTGTTAGATGCTTTTTTGGAAAAATTAAGACAAGAAAAAGTAGAAATCAGAACCAATACAACAGTTCAAGAGATTATAGTAGAAGAAGGAATGGCAAAAGGAGTAAAAATAATAAAGGCAGACAAAGAGCAAATTCTATTAGCAGATAAAATTATTTTAGCAACAGGTGGAAAAAGCTACCCAGGAACAGGCTCTACAGGAGATGGCTACAAAATGGCAGAAAAATTAGGACATCATGTTACTAAGATTTCCCCCTCCTTAGTACCAATTTGTGTAAATGATAAGGTAGAAATAGAAAACGAGTGTATGCAGCCTGCAGGATATACTTCGCTTCAATTTTGCAAAGAGTGCCAAGGGTTAAGTTTAAGAAATGTAGCTATCAAAATAGAAGATAAACAAAAGCAGAAAACTATTTATGAAGATTTTGGAGAAATGCTATTTACTCATTTTGGTGTGTCAGGTCCGACTATATTAAGTGCTTCCGCTCATTTACTTCGTTATCCCAATTTAAAAGAGGCATTAGAAAAAGGAAATATCTTATTAACCATAGATTTAAAGCCGGCTTTGTCAGAAGAAAAACTAGATAATCGTTTGTTACGAGATTTTGAAAAATACAAAAACAAAGAAATAAAAAATGGACTACAAGAATTACTACCACAAAAATTAATTTTACCAATGATTACTTTGTCAGGTATACCAGAAGACAAAAAAATCAATTTAATTACCAAACAAGAAAGAAAACAATTAGTAAACAGCATAAAACATTTAAAACTTACTTTAAAGGATTTTAGACCAATAGAAGAAGCAATTGTAACAGCAGGAGGAATAGATACAAAAGAAATAGACCCTAAAACTATGGAATCTAAATTCGTAAAAAATTTGTATTTCGCAGGAGAAATCATCGATGTAGATGCCTATACAGGGGGATTTAATTTGCAAATTGCTTATTCCACAGGCTATGTGGCTGGAAAAGCATAGGTTTTGACAAATGTCCCATTTAAGTCAGGGTTAAATGGACATTTAAAAAATAATGTCGAAAATTATGGAAATAAGTTGCCAGCAAAAAGCGAAAATAGAGAATAAAAGAAAATAAAGAAACGATATGATCCTCCTTGAAATAAGAAAAATCAAGGAGGACAAATTCATGTACGAACAAAAGAATAAACAAAGAGGAATCACAGGCAGAAGAAGAAAAACAAATGTCAGAATTGGTAGGTATATTAGAGGAAGTAACAGGGGGAGGATATAAAATTCCTTTTGATAAATTGTCTGATGAAGAAAAGGATGCTTTTATTTATCCAGTATCTTATGAAAAGGTACTTAATGAGTAATAAGCTTCCATTTTAGAAAAGCGCTGTACCAATGTAAACTTACATTGGTACAGCGTTTTTCATATTTTATGTTTGAGCAAAATAACTAGCAGCATCCGCCACAATTGTTGTTTCCTCCACAACAGCAGCATATTAAAATTAAAACGATGATGATCCAGATGCAATCTCCACCGAAACCGCCGCATCCGCATCCGCAACCTCTGTTTTCTGGCATAACTTTTCCCTCCTTTCAAAGTATACTTTGAACTTTTTTTATCTTGCTAAGAGGTTTGGTTAGCAACCAGTGTTACAGCCACAGTTGCATCCGCATCCTCTGTTACCGTGAGCCGCAGAAAAGTAGCAAGAATAGGATAATGAACCAAAGAATTTCACTGTTACATGAGCAATTTCCCATTGAAAGTACCTCCTATCAGATTTTTCTTGTTCTTTAGTATGGTATATCTTATTCAAAAGAGAAAAAAGTGTTACTCTATGATACATATATAAAAAAATCACAAAAAAACCTATACAAAAATAAAAGAATAATGATATAATGCCAATGATAGAAAGAAAAACAAAAAAAGGATAAATAGTAGGAGGAAAAATAAATGGGAAATATAGTACTACTAGATGACCTAACCATTAATCAAATAGCAGCAGGAGAGGTAATTGAAAGACCAGCTTCTGTAGTGAAAGAGTTAGTAGAAAATGCCATTGATGCAGGAGCAACTGTTATTAATGTAGAGATAAAAAACGGGGGAATTTCCTATATACGTGTAACAGATAATGGAAAAGGAATTCTATCAGACGATATGGAAATTGCCTTTGAAAGGCATGCTACTTCCAAAATTAGAAGTGCACAAGATTTAGATACCGTAAAATCTATGGGGTTTAGAGGAGAGGCACTAGCGAGTATAGCCTCTATTGCAAAAGTAACTATGCAATCTAAAACAAGAGAAAATGACATAGGGTATGCCATTACTGTAGAAGGCGGAAATGTAATAGAAAAGAGGGAGGCAGGATGTCCTAATGGGACAACCATAACAGTAGAAAATCTATTCTATAACACGCCAGTAAGATATAAATTTTTAAAAAAGGATTTTACAGAAGCAGGATACATAGAAGATGTTATGACGAGAATTGCATTAGTAAATCCTAATATCGCCATTAAACTAATTAGTGGAGGAAAAACAGTGATTCAAACCTCTGGTAATGGAGATGTAAAAATTGTTATCTATAATATTTATGGAAAAGAAGTAGCAGAAAACTTATTAGATGTAGATTATACTTATGAAGATATTCACGTAAACGGCGTGGTAGGAAAACCAGCCATTGCTAGGTCTAATCGTTCCCACCAGTTATTTTTTGTTAACCAAAGATATATAAAAGATAAAACATTAACTTCTGCAGCAGAACAGGCTTTTAAAGGAATGATTACTATTGGAAAATTTGGATTTTTGGTATTAAATTTGGAAATGAACCCACAAAAAGTAGATGTGAATGTGCATCCTACAAAACTAGAAGTACGCTTTGAAGAAGAAAGCAAAGTATTTAAAGCAGTATTTCATGCCATAAAAGAAACTTTGTTAAAAGCAGATTTAATATCTAATACAGAAAGAGATTACACAGCAGAAAGTAAGGAAAATGTGGGAATTGTAGTACCAAGTTCTTTAGAAAAAATGCCAGAAGAGAAGGGAGAAAAATTAGGTTTATTCCAGAGATTTCGTGTAAAAAAAGATAATGTAGAAGAAATAGAAATCAATAATGTATTAGAAAAAGTATATCAAGATAGACAGCAAAAGGAAAAGACAGATTTTGTATTAGACGGACAAATGCCAGAAAGAACAAATAATGTAGAACTTATACAAAAACCAAATATGGATAATTTTGTGCCAAAGACGAATGTAACAGATACCTTAGTGCTAGATACCAATGCAGTAAAGAAAGAACTAGAGCAAAAAATGCAAAATCAAGATACACAAGTTGTGAATGTAAAAGAAGTTTTGGAAAAAGAACAAACGCAAAAAATAGATGTAGAAGCGATACAAGAAGCAAGTAGAGAGATGGAAAACGAACCTAGGCTAGAGGCAACAGCTACAGCTCCAGAAGAAACATCCATCCATAAAACAGAAGATGTAGATTTTGAAAAAATGTATAGTAGTATTTTTGGAAGTAATCCGAAAAAAGAAGATAAGCAAGAAAATACATTGCAAGAGGAAACAGGAGCTTATTTATTAAAAGATGCTACGCCAAAACAAGTAGAAAATGTTTCTTTATTTGAAGGAAAAGAAGAATTCAAAAAGCCAGTATATAAATGGATTGGTATTGCTTTTTCTACTTATATTTTAATAGAAATGGGAAACGATTTATACATGATAGATCAACATGCTGCTCACGAAAGAATTATGTATGAAAAAGTAAAAGCAAACTATTATAGTGATACAGATAAAGATTCTCAATTAATGCTATTACCAGACATTATTACACTAACACATAAAGAAATGGGAATAGCAAAAGATAATTTAGAAATGTTTGAAAAAGCAGGTTTTGTTTTAGAAGAATTTGGGGAGAACACTATCAAATTAACGGGTGTACCTAATATTTGTATTGACTTAGACACAAGACAGCTATTTTTAGAAACATTAGATGAAATTAATACAGTGGCAAGAACAGCAAAGCAAGAAATAGAAGAAAAATTTATTGCAACAATTGCTTGTAAAGCAGCTGTAAAAGCACATATGGCTTTGAGCAGAGAAGAAGTAGAGAGCTTGCTAGATAAGCTATTAGTACTTCCAAATCCTTTTACTTGCCCACATGGAAGACCA
>CALXAS010000003.1 GCA_944386315.1 uncultured Clostridia bacterium
TAAATATGGGAAAAGAAGATAATAAATTACAAAATGTTGGCTAAATATTAAAAATAGTCATAACGGAATATTAGGACTATTATTGTGCTAATTATTTTAGCTGGAGTATCTATAGCTATGCTAGTAGGAGAGAATGGAATTATTACACAGGCACAAAGAGCAGCACAAGAGACAGAGCAGGCGCAAGTAGAAGAACAAAAGCAATTAGCTATGTTAGATGCTGCTACACATTTGTCGGATTATAAATATACTGATGTGAGTGGCACGGAAGTAAATATACCAGCTAAATTTGCAGTTTCTCAAATAGAAGGGGAAAATACATTAGCAAATGGATTAGTAATTATAGATATTAATGGAAATGAATATGTTTGGATTGAGGTTCCTAAAACAATCACTCAAAATGCTGAAACTATAGAAGATATATATTTAGCATTAGAAACATATGTGGGAGATTACAACAAAGGAAGTGTAACTCAAACTTATAATACTTGGAACGATGAATGGTATGATTCCAATAGTTATACCTATAGAGATGGAAAATGGTATACATGTTATGGAATAGAAGATAATGATTATAATGGAAATTTGCAAGATACAGAAGGATGTGGAGTAACATACCAAAAATATAACGAATTAAAAGAAAAAATGTTAATGAGTATAAAAAATAATGGAGGTTTTTGGATAGGAAGATATGAAGCAGGGGTGAGTATCCCAAGAACATCGCATACAGAAATACTGGAAGATACAACTATATTACCTTTATCTAAACGAGATTTATATCCAATCAATTATGTATATTGTAGTGAGGCACAAATATTATCAGAAAAAGTATCTACAAGTTTAGGAGTTACTAATTATACAAGTAGTTTGTTGTTTGGTATTCAATGGGATTTGGTGATGAAATATTTAGAAACAAGAGATAGTAATATTTCATATACAGATTTAGCTGCTGATAGCACACAATTACGGGAATTATAAAACTAATAATTGGATTTTAACCGAAAACAAAAATCCTAATGCGAAATATTATACTAGGGAAACTGGATGGGAAACAGGAATATATGAAGAAAAAACAAATAATTCGGTATTATTATCAACAGGTATAAACGCAACTCCAAAATTTAACTATATGAATATATATGATATAGCAGGGAATGTATGGGAGTGGACAATGGAACATGCTACTAATAGTTCTGGATATCCATGTGCTATAAGAGGTGGCAGTTATACTGATGATGGATCTTCATATGTTGCTAGTTATCGACATCCATATACATTAACTAGTTCTGGAGCAGTAACTCGGTTTTCGAGTTACTATCTATTAAAATATGTACTAAATACTATGTGTCAAGATAAAAAACAACTAACATCTAAAATGCAAAATAATAGGATTTAAGATAATTTCCCCTAAATCCTATTATTTTTATGATAGGTTTAAATGAATATTAATTATTCACTATCTCACAATCCGATATATCAGGTTTTTGTATATCACTATCTTCTACTACATCAAACTCATAATAGAAATCAGTGATATCTCCGTTAGTATATTCTCTAACAGTAAGACCAGTTTCTTTATCTATCCATCTTTTCCATCCAAATACGGATTCCACTAAATAGCATTCTTTATTATTGATTTTTTCTGTAGTTATTGTAGATAGCATAGTTAATTGGAATTTAGACCAAAATCCTTGCCCATAGGTAGCATACGCATTTACAGAAATTTTTCCTCCTACAGCAGGACCACCTAATAAAGCAATTTTTTCTTGTTCAGTTTGAATAATACTTATTGTTTCTGCACCGTTATCATATACGGTTAATTGATTTTTCTGCCCTGTATTTTTACTGATTGTTTCAAGAACCGTTAAATAAGTATTTTCTTTATTGTAGGACTTTGCAATTTGCATACAATTTTCCTGTAGGGAATAGGTTTCTACATAATAGTTATTGCTATTTATCATTGCTTTAGAAATATTTTCTAAATGAGATAAAATTGCAAATTTTCTTATGATAGCAATTAATAAAATAATAAAAATAATTCCAATTACAATTAAAATCTTTTTCCATAATTTCATTTTTTTCTTTTCCATATAAACTCCCCCTTTTTCGCTTTTGTTTTTCCGTATAAAGATACCTTTATTATACCACATTTCTCCATAATTAGCAATTTTATGACAACTGTAAAAATCCAAGAATTTTTACAGTGGGGAAAGGATTGAAATAAAAAGAAAGAGATAGTATAATAGGTTTATTATTTAAAGTAAGCAAAGGAAAGAAAAAAATGAAAATAAAACAATTAGATAATTGCAAAATTTGCCCTCATGAATGTATGGCAAAAAGAAATGAAGGGCAAATAGGAAAATGTGGTTGTAATGATAAAATAAAGGTGGCGTTAGTTTCACTTCACTATTATGAGGAACCTTGTATTAGTGGAAAAGAAGGCTCCGGCACTATATTTTTCTCTAACTGTAATATGCACTGCCTATTTTGTCAAAATTATGAAATTAGCCAGCTAGGTAAGGGAAAAGAGATGACAATACAAAGCTTAGCAGAGGCAATGCTAGAGCAACAAAGAAAGGGTGCAAACAACATTAATTTAGTAACACCTACTACCTATGCCTATTCTATTAAAGAAGCCATTATCCTAGCAAAAAGAAAAGGACTTACCCTTCCTATTATTTATAATTCTAATGGATATGAAAAAGTAGAAACATTAAAAGATTTGGAAGGGTATATTGATGTATATCTGCCAGATTTAAAATACTATACAGAGGAACTTGCTAAAAAATATTCCGGTATTACAAACTATTTTTCTACTGCTACAAAAGCCATACAAGAAATGTATAGACAAGTAGGAACGGCTAAGTTTGATGAGAGAGGCATTATTCAAAAAGGAATAATAGTGCGACATCTTGTATTACCTAATCATTTGCAAAATAGTAAACACATTTTGAAATGGATAAAAGAGAATATGCCGGAGGATATTTATGTAAGTGTTATGGCACAATATTTTCCTACCTATAAGGCAAAGGAAGATGCTTTATTGAATAGAAAATTAACAAAAAAAGAATATAAGCAGATAGAAGAATATTTTTATTTGCTAGATATACCTAATGGTTATATACAGGAATTAGGAGAGCATGAAGAAGAATATGTGCCAGATTTTTAGAAAATACTAGTAATATTTTAAAGTAATGTGATATAATAAATTACAGAAAGGTTGTGATGATATGCAAAGAGAAATTACAATAAATGAATTTGAAAATACAATAAATGCAGTAGACAAAATTGACGAGCCAATTGTTATCAAAAGAAATAATAAGGAAGATTTAGTAGTAATTAGTTTAGAACAATATAAAAAAAATTTATTTTTTACAGAAATCAATAGTAAGATAGAAAAAGGTGAAGAAGATTTGAAAAATGGAAGAGTACACAGTGCTAAAAGTGTATTTAAGGAGTTACGTAAAAAATATGGATACTAGTAATTATGAAGTTATCCTTACGGATAATGCAAAAGAAGAACTACAAAAAATTTATGATTATATTGCCAATCATATGAAAAATATATCTTCTGTATATGAGATGATGGAACAACTTGAACAAAAAATTTTAAGGCTAGAACAATTTCCATATTCTTGTCCAGAGGTAAAGATTAAACCTAAAAATTTAGTTTATAGAAAATTGTTAGTGAATGGCAAATACGTAGCATTATATAAAATTGACGAACAATATAAAAGAGTAAATATTATTCACATTTATTATACAAAACAAGATTATTTAGCGTAGAGTCAAAAAGAGAAACCCTAGGCAATTTCAAATTACCTAGGGTTTCTCTTTCTACTATGTCTATTATGCAATTACGTCAAACTTAATTCTGTCAAGATGCTGGTAATCTATAAGCTTGATGTCCTTTAATTCTCTGGAATTATCAAACTCATAGAAATCCTTTATGTCGGGATTTAACCAAAGCTTAGGTGCAGGTAGGGCGTCGTTTCTACGAGATAGCTGTTCTTTAATGCCGTCTATGTGCTTTTCATAGATATGCACATCTACCATTTCATAGTGCATAACACCGGGCTTTAAACCTGTAACATGGGCAAGCATACAAGTAAGAGCAGCATACTGAACAATGTTAAAAGGAACACCTACAGCAGTATCGCAAGAACGTTGCTCTACGAAAGAGTAAAGTTTCCCATCCAGTACCATCCATGTAGAATTCCATACACAAGAAGGTAAAACGGCGGTTGGTATTTCGCAATCTTGCCATAGAGAAATGATGTTACGCCTGTTTTCCGGTTCTTCTTTTATTTTTCGGATGCATTCATTCATAAGGTTGTATTTTTTTACAATATAACCATAAGCAGAACCAATGGTACCAGCCCATTCTTTTCCAAAAAATTTTTCTGAACCAGTATCTGGATTACGATAGATGCCATCTTCACTTACTTCCCACTTGTCCCAAATATGAACACCTCTGTCGCGAAGCCATTGCACGCGATTGCTTTGTGCCTGATAGAACCATAAAATTTCTAAAATAGCACTTTTAAAAGCAACAGATTTCGTGGTAAGAATAGGAAACTCTTTGGATAAGTCAAAATCCCAAACGTTTCCTGGTATTCTATAAGTAATACCATTTCTTGCTTGTGTCTTAACCCCTTGTGATAAGATTCTATCACATAGGTCTAGATACATGTTATCGAATTGAGACATAGAAAAACTCCTTTCTGTTGATTAACAACAAATAAATACATGATAAACAAAATATAACATAGCAAGTTACGTAAGTCAACAAAACCTTTCAGGCTATGCTGTCAAAATTACAAAGAAAATATCCTTTACAAAGGAAAAAAGCTATGCTATTATGAAAAAAACAATAAAAGGAGAGAAAAGCTATGCTTAGTATTATTGTTGCGGTAGCAAATCAGAATGTAATTGGAAAAGATAATCAGTTAATTTGGCATTTGCCAGAAGACTTAAAAAGATTTAAAAAATTAACAACAGGGCATACAATTATTATGGGGAGAAAAACATTTGAATCTTTAGGAAGAGTACTTCCTAATCGTAAACATGTTATTTTATGCAATGATGCAGAATTACACATAGAAGATGAAAATGTAGAAGTACTAGAGGATATCTCCTTATTAAAGCCATATATAGAATCAGAAGAAGAAAATTTTGTAATAGGGGGAGCAACTATTTATTCTTTATTAATGCCATATACAGAAAAAATGTATATTACGCATATTGCACAAGATTTTGAAGGAGATGTATTTTTCCCTGAAATTAATCCAGAAGAGTGGCAAGTCATAGAAAGACAAAAGGGATTAAAAGATGAAAAAAATCCATATGATTATGAATATGTTACTTATGTAAGAAAAGGTTAAACATTTTATAGCAACTGTTGTAGTATTTTATCAATATTGGGAAATATAAGTTTTTTCAATTCTAGCTTAAAAAATAAGGCTTACCAAAAAAAGTAAGCCCCAAAATAAAATTTATTCACTCTATCATTTATAACTCGCCAAAGAGGCGGCGACAAACACATTTATTCACTCTATCATTTATAACTCGCCAAAGAGACGGCGACAAACACATTTATCAAAATAATGGTGTTCTTTAATAGTATATACATAATATCATAGAATATGTTTCATTGTCAAGAAATTTTCTTACGAATTCCACTTTTTTTAAGCAAACTACTTGACAAAATAAAAAAAATAGTGTAAAGTATATTAGCATTACAAAAGAGGTGGTAATTATGGAAAAAAATGTGAAGGTTAGCATTCTGTGTGAAATATACGGAAAGCTTTTAACAGAGAAACAGTTAGAAGTCTTAAATGACTACTATAATAATGACCTATCTCTTTCGGAAATTGCAGAAAATAATCATATCACAAGACAAGCTGTGAGAGACATTATCAAGAAGGGAGAGAATAAACTTTTCGAACTAGAAGAAAAGCTTTTGTTTATGGAAAAGAAAATGGAACAAGAAAAATTATTACAAGATGTTTTAAATGAACTAAGCAAATTACAAGATACTTCTTCTGATAAAAAAGTAGAAAAAATCTTGGATCATGTTAGAAAAGAATTAAGTTGTTTAGTGTAAGAACAAAGGAATAGGAGGAACGGAAAATATGGCTTTTGAAGGGTTATCTTCTAAATTGCAAGACATTACAAGAAAATTAAGAGGAAAAGCAAGAATTACAGAATCAGATTTAAAAGATATGCTAAGAGAAGTAAAACTTGCCTTATTAGAAGCAGATGTGAACTATAAAGTGGTAAAAGAATTTATAGATACCATACAAACAAAGGCATTAGGGCAAGATGTTCTAAAGTCATTAACACCGGGACAACAAGTAGTAAAGATTGTAAAAGATGAACTAGTAGAACTTCTAGGAGGACAGGAAAGTAAAATTCACTTTACACCAAATCCACCGACTATTATTATGTTGGTAGGATTGCAAGGTTCTGGTAAAACAACTACAGCTGGAAAACTAGCGAATCTCCTAAGAAAACAAGGGAAAAAACCATTATTGGTAGCTTGCGATGTTTATAGACCAGCAGCTATCAAACAATTACAAGTGGTAGGCGCACAGCTGAATATACCAGTCTATAGTAACGAAAATTCAAAAGATGTAGTACATATTGCGAAACAAGCAGTAAGCGTAGCCATTAGCAAATTAAATGATGTTGTTATTTTAGATACAGCGGGAAGATTACATATTGATGAAGAACTAATGGAAGAACTAAAAAATATAAAAGCAAATGTAAAACCACATGAAATTTTGTTAGTAGTAGATAGTATGACTGGTCAAGATGCAGTAAATGTAGCATCTAGCTTTAATGAAGCACTAGGAATTGATGGTGTGGTACTTACAAAGTTAGATGGTGATACTCGTGGTGGTGCAGCTATTTCTGTTAAGAAAGTAACAGGAAGACCAATTAAATTTGCAGCAACAGGAGAAAAACTAAGTGATATAGAAGTATTTCATCCAGAAAGAATGGCATCTCGTATTTTAGGAATGGGAGATGTACTATCCATTATTGAAAAAGCAGAAGAGGCAATAGACTTAGAAGAAGCTGAAAAACTAGAAAAACAATTAAAAAAGAAAGAATTTGACTTAGAAGATTATTTAACACAACTAAGGCAAGTGAAAAAAATGGGGTCTTTTTCTTCTATTTTAAAGATGTTGCCGGGTATGGCAAATATCAAGGATTTAAAAGTAGATGATAAAGAATTTACAAGAATAGAAGCAATGATTTGCTCTATGACAGCAGAAGAAAGAAGAAATCCACGTTTATTAAATGCAAGTAGAAGAATACGTATCGCAAAGGGAAGTGGAACAAGCGTACAGCAAATCAATCAGTTTATGAAATCTTTTGAAATGACACAAAAAATGATGAAGAAAATGCAAAATGAAAAAGGACTTAAAAACATGATGAAAAATTTAAATCCAAACGATTTAAAAAATATGATGAAATAGTTTTTAATTTTATACAATAGAAAAGTAATTTTCTGTTGGAAATATAATAGATTTTGAAGCAAAAGGAAGAGGTGAATGTTATGGTAAAAATCAGATTAAAAAGAGTAGGTGCAAAAAAAGCTCCATTCTATCACATTGTAGTAGCAGATTCTAGAAGCCCAAGAGATGGAAAAATAATTGAACAAATTGGAACATATGATCCAATGACAAATCCTTCTACAATCGTAGTAGATAAAGAAAAAGTAGAAGCTTGGATCAAAAATGGTGCAAAACCAACTGATACAGTAAAAGCTTTAATTGAAAAAGCAAACTAAGTATTCTTAAATAGAAAAACTAGTTAGGTGGATGCCTAAGAAAGGAAGGATACTTAAAAATGGAAAAAATGTTAGAAACCATGATAAAAAGCCTAGTAGAGGAAAAAGAAGAAGTTACCATTACACAAACAGAAGGTAGTTCTGAAAAAGAAGTAAGTTTTGAGGTAAAAGTAGCTGCATCCGATATGGGAAGAGTCATTGGTAAACAAGGAAGGGTTGCAAAAGCAATTCGAACTGTTATGAAAGCAATTGCAGGTAGAGAACATAAAAAAGTTGTAATAGAATTTGTAAGTTAGAGGAAAATAGATGGAAGCATATTTAGAAATAGGACAAATTGTGAATACTTTTGGAATAAAAGGAGTGCTAAAAGTAAAACCTTTTACAGACGAAATAACACGATTTGAAGATTTAAAAAAAGTTTATATATGCGAAAAAACAGGATTAAAACAAGTAACGATAGAAAAGGTAAGTTATCATAAAGATATGGTTTTGTTAAAATGCAAAGGCATAGAAGACAAAACAGAGGCAGAAAAGTATAAAGGTCTTTACTTAAAGATTGATAGAAAAGATGCCAAAGAATTACCAGAAGATACTTATTTTATTGCTGATTTACTTGGGTTAGAAGTTTATACAGAAGAAGGACGAAACCTAGGAATAGTAGAAGATATTTTCCCAACAGGGAGCAATGATGTTTATGTGGTCAAAGACCAAGAAACAGGAAAGCAAGTACTATTACCTGCAATTAGTGAAGTCATAAAAGACATTAATCTAAAAGAAAAGAAAATAATCGTTCATTTACTAGAAGGGTTAGAAAGTTAGAAAGGAAGCAAAAACAATGCAATTTGATGTGCTTACACTTTTCCCGGAAATGTTTACTCCATTAAAACAAAGCATTTTAGGAAGAGCGCAAGAAAAAGAACTCATTCAAATTCATACAGTGAATATGAGAGATTTTTCAAAAGATAAACACAAAAAAGTAGATGACACACCTTATGGTGGCGGTAATCGGTATGGTAATTAGACCAGACATTGTATATGATGCTTTTCAATCTGTGTGGGAGGAACAAGCAAAAGTTATTTTTTTATCACCACAAGGAAAAACACTTACCCAGAAAAAAGTAATTGATTTAAGTAAGGAAAAACATCTAATCTTAATTTGCGGACATTATGAAGGAATTGATGAAAGAGTCATAGAAGAAATTCAGCCAGAGGAAATTTCTATAGGAGATTATGTACTAACCGGTGGAGAATTACCAGCTATGGTATTAATAGATAGTGTTAGCCGTTATGTAGAAGGCGTTTTAAAGGAGGGCTCTGTAGAAGAAGAATCCTTTAGCAAAAACTATTTAGAATATCCACAGTACACAAGACCAGAAATTTTTAGAGGAAGAAAAGTACCAGAAGTGCTTTTATCAGGACATCATGAAAATATTCGCAAATGGAGAGAAGAACAGGCTTTAGAAAGAACAAAGAAAAAAAGACCAGATTTATTAAAATAAAAATTTAAGAAAGGAGAATATCAAAATGGATATTATAAAATCAATCGAACATGAACAATTGAAAAATAAAGTTCCAGACCTTCATGTTGGTGATACAGTAAGAGTACACCAAAGAATTAAAGAAGGAAATAGAGAAAGAATCCAAGTATTCGAAGGAATTATTATTAAAAAACAAGGCGGTGGAGTAAATAGTACATTCACTGTAAGAAGAGTAGCTTATGGAGTAGGAGTAGAAAAAACCTTTTTACTACATTCCCCAATGGTAGAGAAAGTAGAATTAGTAAGAGTTGGTAAAGCAAGAAGAGCAAAACTATACTACCTAAGAGATAGAGTAGGAAAAGCAGCTAAGACAAAAGAAAACTTAGGTGCTAGAATAGAAAATAAAGAAATTACTTTAAAAGAAGATTTAGCAGCAGAGCAAGAAGCTGAGGTAAGCACAGCTCCAGAAGAAGCACCAGCTGTTGAAACTACAGAAGTAGTAGAGCAAGAAGTAGTAGATACTGTAAAAGAAGAAGCTGTAGAAACAGTAAAAGAAGCACCAAAAACAGAAGAAAAATAATTTTATAAAAGAAACATACAAAGGAAAAGACATAAAATCTCTTTTTTGGAGCAATGTCATAAAAACGTAATAAAATAGCAAAGAAAATGTAACAAAAAAACATAAAAAAAAGAGTTGACGAACAAATAAAAAAGCGTTACACTATTATTAGTTACAAAATTTATATTTTTTGCATAAATTCAGTGAAAAATATAAATAATAATAGAAATTTCGTAAGAAAAAGGAGAAAAAATATGAAGAATGTAAAATCAAATAAGATTGTTTTAATTGTATTAATCATGTTACTATTGATGTTAGCAGCAACTAACGTATTCGCTACAGGAAATTCAGGAGATATAATACAAATTAATATAACAAAAAATCCATCTACGAATACAGCAACACCTACTAATACTACAACAAATACAACTACAAATACAGTAACTAATACAGCTACCAATGTAGCAGCACCAATTACCAATACAGCAGGTAGTACTTATACAAATACAACAGGAAATACAAATACATTACCACAAACAGGTGATGCAAGCGATTATGCTATTTTCCTATTAATAGCAATTTCTATTGTAATAGCAGTATATGCCTATAAAAAAGTAAGAGATTATAATATAAAATAAAAAAACATGAACTTTGGGGACGTTCCTTAAAGTTCATATTTTTTCTATTTTGCAATTTGGATGCAATTTAGGGACGTTCTTTAAATTGCAGCTTTTGCCTGAATAATGGTACGAGAACCTTTTAAGTTGTTACAAGTAATTAAAGTAACTTGCTTTTCTCCATTAGTCTCTTGAGATAAACAGCTAGTGTTAGAAGCTTCTACTTCGAATTTATTAAAAATGGTATAAGAAATTGCATTTCCACTCAAATCATATAGTTTAATTTCATCTTCTAAATTTAAAAGATAAGTTTTCCCAAATAAAGTCCCATTGGCATTGTTGTGTCCAGCAATACAAAGATTTCCTATTTCGTTGGGCATAGGACCTGCAAAACGGCAAGGAGAAATTTTCAGCAATTCGTCTGTAGTAGTAGATAAAATAGGATAAGTTAGTTTAATAGAAGGAATTTCAATAATGCCTATCACAAAAGGTTCAGAAGAGGAAAGAGAGTTTTCTAATTTTTGAGCAGAACTGTTTTCAGAAACTTGATTGACATATAGCGTACTCAGCTGAAAACTCTGCAAATAAGATTGAGATAGCTTTTCATTTTGAGAAGATTGGAAACTAGAGTAAAGATAAAAAATAATGAGAAGGATACATAGTAAAACAGAAAAAGCAAATACTAACAAAAAATGTTTCTTCTTTTTTAAATTAGGTTTATGCAACAAAATCTGATTCATTTTTACTTTTTCCTCCTTTTTTCTTAGTATGAACGAAACAGAGAAAATTATGCAATTTAAAGAACGTCCCTAAATTGCACGAAGAAAAATTAAAAATTTCTTAAGAAAGTGTTTCTTTTTCTATGAGTTATGTGATAGAATAAGGGCATAAAATAAAAAAGGAGTGATTGAAAAAGTGCCAGAAACAAAATATAAACGTATTTTACTAAAACTAAGCGGAGAAGCGTTGGCAGGAGAGAAAAAAACAGGAGTTGATGCAGAGGTTTTAGGAAAAATATGTGACCAAGTAAAAAATGTTGTAGAGCTTGGTGTGGAAGTGGCAATTGTAGTAGGTGGAGGTAACTTTTGGAGAGGCAGATATGGCCATCAAATGGAGAGAACAACTTCTGATTATATGGGAATGCTTGCTACAGCAATGAATGGTTTAGCTTTGCAAGACGCTCTAGAATCTAGAGGAATTATGACAAGGTTGCAAACGGCTATTGAAATGCGAGAAGTAGCAGAGCCATACATTAGAAGAAAAGCCACAAAACATTTAGAAAAAGGAAGAGTTGTTATTTTTTCTTGTGGTACAGGAAACCCATATTTTACAACAGATACTGCTGCAGCTTTAAGGGCAGCAGAAATTGATGCGCAGGTTATTTTACTTGCAAAAACAATTGATGGAGTATATAGTGCTGATCCAAAAATAGATAAAAATGCAATAAAATATGATACAATTACTTATTTAGATATTTTAAATCAAGATTTAAAAGTAATGGATGCAACAGCAACTTCTCTATGTATGGACAATCATATTCCACTTATTGTGTTTGGAATAGATAAACCAGAAAATATGGTAAGGATAGTTAAAGGAGAAAAAATTGGAACAATTGTTAATTAAGCCAAACGTAAATGGCATAAATTATAATAAAGAAGGAGAGAAAAGAACATGGATTATCAAAATATAGAAGAAAGAATGAAAAAAACAATTAGCGTATTTGAAGAAAATTTGGCAGAAATAAGAGCAGGTAGAGCAAACCCTGCTATCTTAAACAAAATTACAATAGACTATTATGGAACACAAACTCCAATTAATCAGGTAGCTGGTATTTCTGTACCAGAAGCAAGATTAATTGTGATTCAACCATGGGATATGAATGCTTTAAAAGAAATAGAAAGAGCCATACTTGCTTCTGATATTGGCATTACACCAAATAATGATGGAAAAGTAATTCGTCTAAATTTCCCAGAATTAAATGAAGAAAGAAGAAAAGAAATTGTAAAAGATATTAGAAAAATGGCAGAAGAAGCAAAAGTAGCCGTTAGAGCCGTTAGAAGAGATGGACTAGATGAATTTAAAGCAAAACAAAAAAATGCAGAAATTACAGAAGATGATTTGAAAGTAGCAGAAGACCAAATTCAAAAATTGACCGACAAATATGTAGAAGAAATTGATAAAAAAATGGAAACAAAAGAAAAAGAAATTATGACAGTATAGAAGAGATAGACATCTAGAAAGCAGGAAGGGAGAAAAAAATGGAAACAAACAATATGCCAAAACATATTGCTATTATTATGGATGGCAATAGAAGATGGGCAAAAGCAAAAGGACTAGATGCAAAGCAAGGACATAAAGAAGGAGCGAAAACTTTAGAAAAAATTGTTCGTTATGCTAATAAAATAGGACTTCCTTATATTACAACCTATGCTTTTTCTACAGAAAACTGGAAAAGAACAGAGGAAGAAGTAGGAGCACTTATGTTACTTTTGCAAACCTATTTGGACGATTATGGAAAAAGAGCGAATACAGAGAATATAAAAGTAAATGTCATTGGAAATATAGAGGCACTCTCTGCTGGTATGCAAAAGAGCATGCGAAATTGTATGGAAAGAACAAAAAACAATACAGGAGTTACCTTCAATATTGCTATTAATTATGGAGGAAGAGAAGAACTGCTAAAGGCAACCAAAGAGATTGCAAAAGAAGTAAAGGAAGGCAGTTTAAATTTAGAAGAAATTACAGAAGAGACCATAGCAAACCATTTATATACAGCAGGACAGCCAGATCCAGATCTACTTATCCGTACAAGTGGAGAGCTAAGAACCAGTAATTTCTTGCCATGGCAATTAGTTTATACAGAATTTATTTTTATGGATAAATATTGGCCAGATTTTACAGAACAAGATTTGGACGAAGCCATTCGAATATATCAAAATAGAACAAGAAAATTTGGAGCAAATTAAGAGGAGAAAATAACATGAATTGGAAAAGAATATCTTCAGCATTATTAGGTTTTCCTGTAGTGCTAGTTATATTACTAATTAGAAATAAATATATTGTAGATATCTGCTTAGCATTTATTGCATACTTAAGTATGAATGAATATTTTAATGCAGTTTCTAAAATCAGTAATCCAGTAAGATGGGTAGGGTATGTTAGTTGTGCAGCTATTGCACTAATTCATTTAGTACCTATGGAATATTTAAGGTTGGTAGTTACCATATTACCGGCAACTCTATTTTTAATATTGTTTGCGCAAGTAATTGCAACAGATATGAAAACAAGCTTTAAAGATATTTGTTATACTTTTTTTGGTATCATCTATATTGTATTTTTCATGATGTTTATTGCGTTTATTTCTGGAATGCCAGATGGAGGAATTTTAATATGGTATGCCATTATTGCTGCATGGGGAACAGATATTTTTGCGTTTTTTGTTGGCAAAGCCATAGGTAAGCATAAGTTTAGTAAAGTAAGTCCTAAAAAATCAGTAGAAGGATGTATAGGCGGAACAATAGGAGGAGTTTTATTATTCCTATTATATACTTTTGTGGTAAATACTTATTTTGGCATGAATTATTCTTACCTTATCATGACAGGTATAGGCTTAGTGCTAAGTTTGATAGGACAAATAGGAGATTTTGCTGCATCTAGCATTAAGAGATTTGTAGATATCAAAGATTATAGCAATTTAATACCAGGACATGGGGGAATGCTAGATAGAATTGATAGTTTATTATTTTTAGCACCATTTGCCTATTTCTTATTTACACTTTTATAAGGAAAAAGGAGGAAGAATTTGACAGCATTTATCATTACGGCATTAAAAATTATATTTTTATTAGGTTTTTTAATTACCATCCATGAATTAGGTCATTTTTTAGTGGCAAAGCTTTGCAAAGTGAAAGTAAATGAATTTGCTATAGGTTTTGGACCTAAAATTTGGCAAAAACAAGGAAAAGTAACCAAATATACATTAAGACTAATTCCTCTTGGTGGTTATAATAGTATGGAGGGAGAAGAACAATATTCTGAAGAAGAGGGTTCTTTTAGCAAAGCAAGTATTCCGAAAAGAATAGCGATTGTGCTTGCTGGTGGAATGGTGAATATTCTATTTGGTATTGTAACCTATTTTATTTTAATGGCTTGTGTAGGTAATAATACTTCCCTTGTGGTAGATAGTACCATGGAGAATTATGCAGCACAAACAGCTGGTGTGCAAGCAGGAGATGAAATTATAAAGGTAAATGGGAAAAACGTTCATTTAAAGACAGATTTAGATGAAATATTAGAACAGAATAATGGAGAAGAAATGACATTAACCGTAAAAAGAGGAGAAGAAATACAAGAAATCACATTGACTCCTACAGCAGTAGATGCCAAAAGTACAGGAATCTATTTAAGAGGAACAGGGGCAGAAGGGGAAGCATCTACTAAGATTTTAATGATTGAAGTTGGTAGCAGTGCAGAAAAGGCAGGTTTAAAAGAAAATGATGAAATCATAAAAATAAATGGGACAGAAGTAAAAAATCAAGAGGAAATTATAGAAGCTATTACCAATAGTGAGCTTGAGACGATAGAATTTACTGTGCAAAGAGGAAGCGAAACTTTAGATGTTTCTTTAACGCCAGATACAACACCAGTTTATTATTTAGGTATTTATTTTAAAATGGCAGAAAATAATCTAGGAAACAATTTATATTATGCCTTTTATCAAACGGGAGATTTTAGCTTTTCTATTATAGATAATCTAAAAATGTTGGTAACGGGTCAAGTAAGAGCAAATCAGTTAATGGGACCAGTTGGAATCTCAGAGGTAGTAGCACAGACTACCGGAGTAGAAGATTTTGTTTATTTATTAGCACTTATCTCTTTATCTTTAGGTGTAACCAACCTTCTACCAATTCCAGCATTAGATGGAGGACGAATTGTACTATTGCTAATAGAAGCCATTCGTAGAAAACGACTTAGCGAAAAAACAGAAATGAATATACAATTAATCGGTTTTGCATTTTTAATAACACTATCGATTTATGTAGCGTATAATGATATTTTGAGGATTTTATAAAGTGAAATAAAGAAAATGGCTCTGCTAATAGCAGGGCTTATTTTCTTTTAAAAATTCTTCCTCAAAATTTCTTGTCATTTAAAAGCAAATATAGTACAATAAGTTCTAGAATGAGGGGGCAAAAACAAATGAGTGAAACAACAAAGAAAACATTGAAGGAAATTTTTAAAGACTATAATTCTAATAGTTTCGTACTAAATAATGCCACTATCCAAAGTATCAATTTATATAAAAAAACTAATACATTAGAACTAGTATTACTTTCCGACAAAATAATTCCTGTAAAAGATATTGCAGGTTTTGAAAAATACTTAGAGACTCGTTTTGCTATTACAACTGTAGAAATAAAAGTAGAGGTGCAAGAGGAACAAGAAATGTCGGAAGAGCAAAATAGTTGTGAGTCTGCAGGAGGAGCAGGTTATATAGAAAAAATGATATCTGACCAATGGCTAGATATTATAGCCTATATGGCACAAAAGCACCCTATGACAAGAGCTTTTTTGCAAGGAAGCACTATTGCTATTGATGGGAAAAGTGTGAATGTGTTTTTATCTTTAAAAGGAAAAGAATTTTTAACTGCTAAAAAGTTTGATGCTATCTTGCAAAAAGTATTACGAGATATTTTTGGAAAAACATATCAAGTTACCTATATTGAAAATATATCGGATGAAATATTGCAAAAGAGACAAGAAGAACAGCAAAGAATGCAAGAAGAAATGATTTTGCAGGTAGAGAAAGAGACCATGGAAGCAGTAGCAGAAAAACACAAAGAAAAACAAGAGAAAAAGGAAGCTGTAAAGGAAGCTTCTGCATCTACTGAGCCTATAAGTATAGAACCAAAAGCGGAGGAGGCAGAAGAAGTAACTCCTCTAATATTAGGAAGAAACCCAAATATCAAAGAAAACTTAGTAAAAGTAGCAGATCTTTCCGTAGATTCTGGAAAAATTGCACTAGAGGGAGAAGTCATTCATACAGATAGTAGAGAATTAAAAAACGGAAAACATTTGCTTATGTTTGATGTATATGATGGTAGTAGTACCATTACTTGTAAGGCCTTTGTAGAGGCAGATAAAGCAAAGACGGTAATGGGAAGAATACAAGGAGCAAAAGGAATTAAACTTTCTGGAACTGCGCAATTTGACCCTTTTGCTAAAGAACTTGGTGTAATTGCTAATGTCATTTTAGAAACAGCAGGCAGAAAAAAGGAAGCTCGTATGGATAATAGCAAAGTAAAGAGAGTGGAACTTCATATGCATACACAAATGAGCCAAATGGATGCCGTAACACCTGTGAAAGATTTAATCAAACGAGCTATGAAATGGGGAATGAAATCCATTGCTATTACAGACCATGGAGTAGTACAAGCTTTTCCAGATGCCCACAAAATGCTTGGCTTTGATAATCCAGATATGAAAATAATCTATGGTGTGGAAGCTTACTTGGTGCCAGACCAAACCAGTATAGTATCTACTCCTAGAGGACAAGATTTACATACTACCTATTGTGTGCTAGATTTAGAAACAACAGGACTTTCTTTCCGTACAGAAAAAATTACAGAAGTAGGAATTATGAAAGTAAAAGATGGAGAAGTGATTGATGAATTTGAATGTTTTGTAAATCCAGAAAAACCAATTCCACAAAAAGTAGTAGAAGTAACCAATATTACAGATGATATGGTAAAAGATGCTGAAACGATTGATAAAGTAATGCCTAAAATTTTAGAATTTGTGGGAGATAGTGTTTTAGTAGCACACAATGCAGATTTTGATATAGGATTTTTAAAATATAATGCAAAACAATTAGGACTATCTTTAGAAAATACTTATATAGATACACTTCGTTTAGCTAAAAGCTTATTCCCAGAATATAAAAAATATAAATTAGGAATGATTGCAGAAAATTTAGGTATTACGGTAGAAGTAGCACACCGTGCTTTAGATGATGTAGACACTACAGTAAAAGTATTTCGCAAAATGCTAGAGATGCTAGAAGAAAAAGGTGTAAAAACCATAGATGATATTGATAAAATAGAGCAAGGTAAGGCAGATTATAAAAAGCTTCCAAGCTATCATGCTATTATTTTAGCAAAAGATTATGTAGGATTAAAAAATTTATATAAATTAGTTTCTATTTCTCATTTACATTATTTTTATAAAAAGCCACGTATTTTAAATCCATCTATAAAAAATACTCGGAAGGATTGATTTTAGGAAGTGCTTGTGAAGCAGGAGAACTATATCGTGCCATTGTGGCTGGAAAAGATGATGAAGAAATAGAAGAAATTGCAAAGGACTATGATTATTTAGAAATTCAACCAAATGGAAATAATATGTTTATGGTCAGAAATGGCACTGTTCCAGATGTAAAAGCATTAGAAGATATTAATAAGAAAATTGTAGCTTTAGGAGAAAAACTAGGAAAATTAGTAGTAGCTACTTGTGACGTGCATTTTATGGACCCACAAGATGAAATTTATAGAAGAATTTTAATGGCAGGACAAGGATTTGACGATGCAGACGAACAAGCACCTTTATACTTAAGAACAACAGAAGAAATGTTAAAGGAATTCGAGTATTTGGGAGAAGAAAAAGCCTATGAAGTGGTAGTAGAAAATACCAATAAAATAGCCGATATGTGCGAAAGAATTAGCCCAATCTCACCAGAAAAATGTCCACCACATATCGATCATTGCGAAGAAACCATTAAAGAAATTGCCTATAGTAAAGCACATGAATTATATGGAGATCCACTTCCAGAAATTGTACAATCCAGACTAGATAAGGAACTAGAATCTATTATCAAAAATGGATTCTCCGTTATGTATATTATTGCACAAAAACTAGTGTGGAAATCTAATGAAGATGGCTATATTGTAGGTTCCAGAGGAAGTGTTGGTTCTTCTTTTGTAGCAAATATGACAGGTATTACAGAAGTAAATTCTTTGCCACCACACTATCGTTGTCCAAACTGTAAATATTCTGATTTTACAGACTATGGCTATCAATGTGGATTTGACTTGCCAGATAAAGATTGCCCAAAATGCGGACATAAAATGGTAAAAGACGGCATAGATATTCCATTTGAAACTTTCTTAGGATTTAATGGAGATAAAGAGCCAGATATAGACTTAAACTTCTCAGGAGAATATCAAGCAAAAGCACACCGTTATACAGAGGTTATTTTTGGAAAGGGCACTACTTTTAAAGCAGGAACCGTTGGTACTGTAGCAGATAAAACCGCTTTTGGTTATGTAAAAAAATATTATGAAGAAAGAGGTATTCCAGTCAATAATGCAGAAGTGCTACGCGTGGCACAAGGATGTACAGGAATTAAAAGAACAACAGGTCAGCACCCAGGAGGAATTATTGTTGTGCCAAAGGGAAGAGAAATTTATGAATTTACACCAGTACAACATCCTGCAGATGACCCAAATTCAGATATTATTACTACCCATTTTGATTACCACTCCATTGATCAAAACTTATTAAAATTAGATATTCTAGGACACGATGATCCTACCATGATTCGTATGCTATACGATTTAACTGGAATTGACCCAACAAAAGTGCCTTTGGATGATAAAGAAACCATGTCCATTTTTAGTTCTACAAAGGCATTGGGGGTAACGCCAGAGCAAATAAAAACAGAAGTAGGAAGTTATGGAATACCAGAGTTTGGAACAAAATTTGTAAGAGGCATGCTTGTAGATACCAAACCAACTACATTTGACGAGTTAATTCGTATTTCTGGTTTATCACATGGTACAGATGTATGGCTAGGAAATGCACAAAGTTTAATTGAAGAAGGAACGGTTACCTTAAATGAGGCAATCTGTTGCCGTGATGATATTATGATTTACTTAATTAAAAAAGGTTTGCCACCAAACCCTGCTTTCAAAATCATGGAGACAGTGCGTAAAGGAAAAGCATTAAAAGACCCTGCTAAATGGGCAGAATATGTAGCACTTATGAAAGAACATGATGTGCCAGATTGGTATATTAAATCTTGTGAAAAAATAAAATACATGTTCCCAAAAGCACACGCCGCAGCTTATGTGACTAACGCCTTTCGTATTGCGTGGTTTAAGGTACATCAGCCTAAAGCTTATTATACCGCTTACTTTACCATTAGGGCAGATGAATTTGATAGTGATATCATGTGCCATGGAGAAGAGCGTGTAAAAAATAAAATGAAAGAAATCGACTTACTAGGCAATAGTGCTACAGCTAAAGATAAGAATATGTATGCTATCTTGGAATTGGTTATGGAAATGTATGAAAGAGGTATTAACTTCTTGCCAATTGACCTATATGAATCTCATGCAACCAAATTTAAAATGGAAGAGGATGGCATTAGACCACCATTAAATAGTATACCAGGACTAGGAACGGTGGCAGCAGAAGGAATAGATGAAGCGAAGAAAGAAGGCAAATTCATGTCTATTGATGATATGAAAATACGTTCTAAAATAGGAAAATCTGTTGTAGAATTGCTAGATAAAGTAGGTTGCTTAAAAGGGATGAGTCAAAGTAACCAAATGAGTTTGTTTGGATAAAAAGACAATTAAAGAGAGAAAATCAAAACAAATAATTTAGCATAAAATAAAGGCCATTGGATAATGACCTTTATTTTATGCTACTTTTATTCCTGTATCAATTACTTCTTGTATAAAAGGAGTTTCAGCGTTTTTGTAATCTTCAATTCGAATTAAATGTGGCTCAATTCTAGTGTCTATTTTTCTTCTTAACCTCATTAAATTTAATTCCTCTTCAAATATATCATTCTCAATGTCATCAGTAATAATAGCAATATCAATATCACTATCTTCATGTTCTGTTCCTTTGGCATAAGAACCAAACAATATAATTGCATATACTTTGTAATTTTCACAAATTTTTTCTACATATTTTTGAACTATTTCCATTATTAATTTGTTGTTAATAGACTTTTTAACCATATTCTAACCTGTATTTTCCTCACTTTCAATATAGTATTATTATAACATGAAAGTTAAAATTTTACTACATTTTATGAATAATATTTCTATAAAATTTACTATCATTGTATTGAAAGTTATTTCTATTTTTTGTATAATTTTTTGAAAGAAAATAAAGTTTTATCAAATACATAGTTATTATCATAAACAAAAAGGAGAAGAAGATGTTAGAAAATACTGTACCATTAGGACAAATATTTACTTGGCAAAATGTAATTTATTATTTGCTTGCGATAAACGTAATCACATTTTTAGCAATGTGGATAGATAAAAGAAAAGCCAAAAAAGGAAGCTGGAGAATTAGTGAAAAAGCATTATTTACCCTTGTATTATTAGGTGGTGGAGTAGGAGGCATTTTAGGAATGTATGTCTTCCGCCACAAAACACAAAAACCAAGATTTGTAGTAGGTTTTCCTTTTATATTGCTATTTGAAATAGCTGCTGGAATCTTTTTATATTTTCAATTTTGGCACTAAATACAATCATAAGCATAAATCCAGAAAAGAAAACATACAATGAAGTAACCTATAACAAAATTTTAAGAAAATCTTACAGTAATGAAGAATAAAAATTTTTCGCAATAAAAATGAAGAAATAAAAGAACTCTAATGATATAATAAATAAAATT
>CALXAS010000004.1 GCA_944386315.1 uncultured Clostridia bacterium
GAGCAATGGGAAAGAAAAGAATTATATTGTAACATTTTTGTTACAAATTAGTCATAAAAATGTAACAAAGTTAAGAAAATGGCTAAAAATAAGGGCTTACGGGAAACGACAGAAAGAAAACCTTTTTGACATTTTCTGCATTTTATGATAGGATAAAGCTATCTTAGAAAAGTAGGTGGTTAATCAATGATTTGTAAAAGTGATATAACAAATCTAAAAAGTGATATTGGAGATATCATTGGACAGAAAGTTATTGTCAAAGGATCTTTAGGAAGGAGCAAATCGTTTGAAAAGGAAGCAACTATTGAAAAAGCTTATCCTAACATTTTCGTAGTAAAATATGAAGAAAACGAAAGAAATGTTACCTATAGTTATACAGATGTGTTAACAAGAACAGTAGAAGTGGAAGTTTTTGATGGTGAAAACTATTGTCCACTTATCCCACCAGCTATGAATGTAAAAGCATAGGTGAAATAGAAAAAAAGTGAAAAATTCCTAAGTACTTAGGAATTTTTTTTGTGCCATAACATATACATAGAAGTAATAAAAAATAAAGGAGGTAGTCGTTATGGCAGACGAGGTAGCAGACAAAGAAAAACTTTGTGTGAATCAGCTCATTGCATCTAAAATAGATAGTCTCATGGTAGAAGAAGATTTTGTTGTTCCAGATGTAAAGCCAGACATCTTAAATACAATAA
Organism: uncultured Clostridia bacterium; assembly: GCA_944386315.1. Lineage (GTDB taxonomy): Bacteria > Bacillota > Clostridia > TANB77 > CAG-508 > UMGS1663. The sequence continues at coordinate 699 of CALXAS010000004.1, forward strand.
GTACCAATGGAACGGTATGTATAGAGAAAAAAGAAATTTTAGATGGGAAAATAAAAATAGAAGGCAAAATAGAGATGTATATTATGTATATGGCTGATGAAGAAAAAGCAGGAGTAAGAAGCTTTCATACAACACTTGACTTTGTAAAAACAATGGAATTAGAAAAAGCAAAAGAAGGAAATAGATTAGAAGCAAAAGTGAATTTAAAATCATTAGAATGTAGGGTTTTAAATGGTAGAAAAGTAAATGTAAAAGGTGTATTAGAAGTAGAAGCAAAACTATTTTCCAATGAAGAAATAGAATTTATGAAAGACTTAAATACTGTAAAAGATATTCAATTGTTGAGAGAAGATATGACGGTAAGTTCTCTATTAGGTACGGGAAATAGTAGAGTATACGCAAAAGATACGATTATGATAGATAATATAGATGAACTAGCAGAAGTGATGAAAGTAAAGGTAGCCATTCAAAATAAAGAGACAAAAATCAGCTATAATAAAGTACTTACAAAAGCAGATGCAATTGTAACCATGCTATATTTGAGTACAGATAACCGCATCAATTGTGTTTCTAGTAGTATACCAGTAATGGGATTTATTGATATGCCAAACGTGATAGATGAAAATCTTTGCGAAGTGAATTATGAAATCAAAAATATGTTAGTAAAACCAAATAGTATAGAAGAACATTCTGTATATGTAGAAATAGAGATGGAATTAAGTTGTAATGTATATGAAACAAAAGCATTAAATATGATCCAAGATTTATACAGTCCTACTGTGAATTTGATGTATGGGCAAAAAACAATTCGAGCAACAGCAGAAAAACAAATTTTACAAGATGTTTGTAATATAAGAGAAAAACAAGTGATACCAGAGTTGCAAAATCAAAAAATTTATGATGTAGATGTTTGTCCAAATATTCAAAAGCAAACGATTTTAAAAGATAAAATTTTATGTGAAGGGGAAATGGAAATTACCTTTTTCTATGGCATAGAAAATAGCCCAAGAATGCAAATGAAAAAAGTACAGCTTTCCTTTCAGCAATCTATAGCATGCAAGGATATTACACAAAGTGCAAGCATCGATACTAATATAGAAATAGAAAATCAAGATTTTGTTATTTTGCCAGATGAAAGTATAGATATAAAGATAGATATGGGGATAGAAATGCATATTACAAGAGAACAAAATGTAAGTGTGATTCAAGAAATACAAATAACAGAAGATAGACAGGATGAAAAATATAGTATGATTATTTACTTTGTAAAACCAGGAGATACTCTTTGGAAAATAGCCAAAAGATTTAAAAGTACTGTGGACCGTATTACATGCGTAAATGAGATAGCAGATGAGAATAAAATCAATGTAGGAGAGCAATTATTTATTCCAATGGTTCGCTAAAAAGAAGGAGAAGTCCATGGAAAACAAGATTTATTCCAGAAGGCGTATGCTAATTTCTCATTGGGGCGGAGCCTACAAAAAGGGGGATGATAAAAAGAAGCGAAAGATAATAAAATTCCTTTTTATTATACTAGTAGCCATTTTTACGGCTAATATCATTTTGCAAGCTGTTAAGCCAGTTATGGAAAAACAATGCGAAACAATGGCAAAAAGTATAGCAACCAAAATTTCTAATGAGCAAGCCACAATTATCATGTCCAATTATAAATATACAGATTTATGTACCATTACAAAAGACGATAATGGAAATATAGCCATGATAAGTGCTAATGTCATACCAGTGAATGAGATTATTTCTGATGTAGCAATAAAAATCCAAGAGGAATTAAATAGTACAGAAAATAGTGAATTTTCTATTCCTTTAGGAACTTTTTTAGGAAGCAAATTACTAGCAGGAAGAGGTCCTAAAGTAAGTATAAAAATGTCTACTATTGGAAGTGTTTTAACAGATTTAAAATCAGAATTTTCTTCAGCGGGAATCAACCAAACGATGCATCGTATTTATTTGGAAGTAAAATGTACAGTAGTTATTTTAACTCCATTTGAAACCATGGAAGAAGAAATCACCAATCAAGTATTGCTAGCAGAAGCGGTTATTGTGGGAACAACACCGAATACGTATTATAATTTAGAAGGTATGACAACAGAAGGATTGGTAGATGTGATGGAATAAGAAACCAGAATGTGAAAATAAGCATTCTGGTTTTTTCTAGCCTTTACAGACAATACTAATTTGTGATATAATGCAGGCGGAGAGGATAAAACATGTGGATATTGTTTATCATAATACTCATTGTTAGCATTTTTATTTTGTTATTTTCTTATTGGGTAGGTAATTTTTTCTACAAATTAGCATTAAATGTGGAAAAGTCAAAAGCATTTATAGCAAAACATCATACCAATACAGAAACATAAGACAAGATAACAAGGCCAATATTGTATTATATGGTATCTCCATGGGAGCGGCTGCGGTAATGATGACCATTGGAGAACTTTTGCCAAGTAATGTAAAAGTTATGTATTACATTGTGCTAGATGGGTAGCCAAAAGAAAAGCAGGGTATGATATTAAGCAAGGTTCTTGCATAAGACAATTGCAAAAGACTAAGATTCCTATTTTAATGATTCATGGAGCAGAAGATTCTTTCGTACCATTTTCTATGCAAGAAGAATTGTATCAGGCTGTGCAAGGAAAAAAGCAAAAACTAGTAGTAGAGGGAGCAGCACATGTAGAATCTTACCAAAAACAACCAGAGTTATACTGGAATACAATAAAAGAATTTATCAAAGAAAATATAGAATCATAAAAAATAGAAAGGAAGGAAAATGTTAGAATTAAAAGATATATGTTTTACAAGAGACAATAAAAGAATATTAGACCATGTTAGCTTAACATTAGAAACAGATCAATTTATTGCTATTACTGGACCAAATGGCTCACGGAAAATCTACTTTAGCAAAAATCATTATGGGAATAGAACAGCCAGATAAAGGAGCTATCTTTTTAGATGGACAAGATATTACTCATAAAAAGATAGAAGAAAGAGCCAATCTAGGAATTGGGTTTGCTTTTCAGCAACCAGTTAAATTTAAAGGAATTACGGTGTACGATTTATTAAAATTGTCTGCACAAAAAGAAATTACGAGAAAAGAAGCGTGTGATATTTTATCAAAAGTAGGTTTATGTGCCAAAGAGTATGTAGATAGAGAAGTAAATGGTTCTTTGTCAGGTGGGGAATTAAAAAGAATTGAAATTGCAACAGTAGCAGTAAGAAATTCTAAACTTACCATTTTTGACGAACCAGAGGCAGGAATTGATTTATGGAGTTTCCAAAATTTAATTGCTATTTTTGAAGAAATTAGAAAAATGGTAAAGGGAACAACCCTTATTATTACCCATCAAGAAAGAATTTTAAATATAGCGGATAAAATAGTGCTAATGTCAAATGGAAAAATAAAGAAAATAGGTGAGAAAGAAGAACTATTAGGAGAAGTTTTGCAAAAAGCAGATTGTTGCAAATTAGCACATAAAAAATGCAAGAAATAGAAGAGAGAGGAGTGATTAAGAATTTGGATAAAATAGATAAAACATTATTAGAGCAGGTAACAGGGGTAGAAGGAGAGTTTGAAGGAGCTTATAATATTCGAAAAAATGGAAAAGGAATAGAAAGAAAAATAACACCAAACATTAATATTGTTACGAAAGAAGATGTTTCTGGAATAGATGTTTATGTAAAAGAAAATACAAAATTAGAATTTGTACATATCCCGGTTATTATTACAGAGAGTGGATTAACAGATGTGGTTTATAACGATTTTTATATAGGGAAAAATGCAAACGTCATTATCATAGCAGGTTGTGGCATTCATAATGACCATTGTGACGATTCAAGGCATGATGGTATCCATCGTTTCTTTTTGGAAGAAGGAGCAAAAGTAAAATACTATGAAAAACACTATGGGGAAGGAGAAGGAACAGGAAAAAGAATATTAAATCCTATTACAGAGGTAACTCTAAAAGAAGGAAGTTCCTTAGAAATGGATAGCGTACAAATTAAAGGAGTAGACTCTACGATAAGAACAACAAAGGGGAACTTAATAGGAGATAATACCAATTTTGTCATTACAGAGAAGATTATGACACATGGAGAGCAAATGGCAAAAACTATTTTTGAAGTAAATTTAAATGGACAAAATGCAAGTACACATGTTACTTCTAGGTCTGTAGCGACAGGAAATTCTAAGCAAATTTTTGATTCCAAAGTGTATGGGAATTCTGCTTGCTTTGGACACGTAGAATGTGATGCCATTATTAAAGACCATGCAACGGTTACTTCTACACCAGAAATTACGGCAAATCATGTAGATGCTAATTTAATACATGAGGCAGCTATTGGAAAAATAGCAGGAGACCAGCTAATTAAATTAATGACATTAGGATTAACAGAAGAACAGGCAGAGCAAGAAATTATCAAAGGTTTTTTAAAGTAAAATAAAACGTTTATAGAGAAAAGCGATACGTTTATATGGCTTTTCTCTTTTTTTGTAGAAAAAAGAGTTTACCTTGTTTCAAATGGGAATAACAAACGAAAATTTAGAATCGATAGAGCAGAGAAAAACACAATCTATAACGATAACAACTACCATTCCGAATACACAAAGTATGCAAAACTATCATTATGGAGCAAGTTCTATTTTATCAGAGTACATTTTCTTATTTGTGATTTCACTTATTTTAGGAGGATTAATAGGTCTTATTTTATCTCTAAAAGAAAATTCAAAAGTGAAATATGTTCTATTTTTTATCATAGGGGACATGATATATACAGGAATATGGATGGGAATTCAACAAATAGCCTATAAGGCATATAATGTGAAAGAAATTTATACACTTAGTAGTTATGTAGAAGCATTTCAAAGATATTTTCTATCTTATGTATTCATTTTTGCAATCATAGTAGTAGCTGTTATTTTATATAACAAATATAAAGTAAAACAATTAAACGAAACTTTGATGCAAAATAGAGAGGTTAACTTAAAAGAGAAAAAGCCTATTTTTACGCCAAAAAGGAAAACAATCATGATTCGAACAGGAATATTGATTTTACTAATTGCTATGATAATCGGTGTAAGTATTATAGGAAAAAGAGCTATTGTATTAATAGAATATGACAAAGTGGCAAGCAAGCAGTATGATAATTATCATGTAATAGTAGATTTAAAATTTGAAAGTGAAAATGGAGAGATCCAAATAAACAGACAAGATATTTATTATAAAGATGGCATATTAAAACAAGTAGGAGACGATGGCAATATCTATTATGTGGACTTCGAGGCAAATAAGTATATCTATATACAAACAGGAACCAAAATGGCAAGTATACAAGAAATAGGAGATTATTTTTCAAAACAAATGATAGATAACTTCTTCTATGCGACGAATGCAGAGAGAATATGGAGTAATATAGAGCTTGCTTTTCAAGTTAGTGTGTCTACAGAAACGGTAAGTGGAATAGAATGTGATGTGATTCAAAGAGATAATGTAAAGATCTATTTAAATAAAGAAAATCACATGCCAATTCAACGAGTAGTTCATACAAATTTCATAGTAGATGGAGAAGAAAGAGTCAATATCTCAACAGATAGTTATCAGTACGAAATAGGAACAGTAACAGATGAAGAGGTAAAAGAAGTAGATTTAACGGGATATAAGATTGAGGATAGAAGAATGGAAAATTAACAAAAAACTCGGAAATATAAAAAATTTCCGAGTTTTGAATTTTATCTTTTTGAGAATTGTGGTGCTTTACGAGCTTTTTTAAGACCATATTTCTTTCTTTCTTTCATACGAGGATCTCTTGTTAGATATCCATTAGATTTTAAAATTGGTCTATATTCAGAATTTGCTTCATTTAATGCTCTTGCGATACCATGACGAATAGCACCTGCTTGACCAGTAAATCCACCACCTGTTACTGTACAAATAACATCATATTTTGTAAGTGTGTTAGTAGCAGTTAAAGGTTGTTTTACAATTACTTTTAATACTTCTGAACCAAAGTATTCATCAATATTTTTTCCGTTTACTGTGATAACACCGGAGCCCTCTAAAAGTCTTACTCTAGCAATTGACTTTTTTCTTCTTCCTGTGCCATAGAATGTAATTTTTTCTGTTTTTGCTTTAGCCATACTATTTTACCTCCCAAACTTCTGGTTTTTGAGCAATGTTTTCATGTTCACTACCAGCATATACTCTTAATTTTCTTACCATTTGTCTTCCAAGACTATTGTGTGGAAGCATACCTTTTACTGCAAGCATCATTGCTTTTTCTGGTTTATTTTCCATCATTACTCTTGCAGAAGTTTCTTTCATTCCACCAATATAACCAGAATGATGTTTATAAACTTTTTGGTCTAATTTTCTGCCTGTTAAAACGGCATCTTTACAATTGATAATAATAACATGATCACCAACATCCATATGAGGAGTAAAAGTTGGTTTATGTTTTCCTCTTAATAATTTAGCAGCTTCTGTTGCAACTCTACCTAAAGGTTTATTAGCAGCATCAATTACATACCATTTTCTTTGAATTTCATTCTTTTTTACACTATGTGTTGTATTGTTCATGGTAATAAATACCCTCCATTCATAAAATAATTATTTATATATATGAAATCTTGCTTAAAACCACCGGGGAGAAGCTTTAAACAAAACCATATGAACGTAAAAAGAAATTTAGAAAGATGTAAAATCTCCTAAATGCTTTATTATTCTAATACAAAACTAGGAAAAAGTCAAGAAAAATGCCATAAAAAGTTAAAAAAGTATTGACAAATGCATAAAAATATATTATGATAAGTACATTCTAAGAAGAAGTTATCCACTTCTCACCTTATCTTTGTGGAAAAAGGTTATCAAACTTAAGTATTTTTTGAAATTATTTAAGCAAGAATGAGAGTGGATTGACGTGTGTGTCAATCTTTTTTTTAGGGAAAAAATATTGGAGGTGTTTTATATCAAACAAGATTTACCAATTAATGAGCAGATTAGAGCAAATAAAGTTCAAATTATTGACAACGAAGGTAACAAAATAGGGCCAATTTCTTTAAATGAAGCATTAGATATGGCTTATGAAAAAAAATTAGATTTAGTATTAGTAGCACCAAATGCAGAAGTGCCAGTTTGTAAGCTAATGAATTATGGAAAATATAAATTTGAACAAGCCAAAAGAGAAAAGGAAGCGAAGAAAAAACAAAAAACTTTTGAATTAAAAGAAATTAGAATTACTCCTAATATAGAAGAACACGATTTTGGCTTTAAAGTAAAAAATGCTAGAAAATTTATTGAAGATGGTAATAAGGTAAAAGTAACAGTTCGCTTTAGAGGAAGAGAATTAAATTACTTAAAATTAGGAGAGGAAGAGCTAAATCATTTTATAGAAGAATTATCAGATATTGCTGTTCCAGAGAAGAAACCTTTGTTAGAAGGTAAAAATATGTTTATTATACTAGCGAAAAAAACAGATAAATAAAGCTAGTAAAATATAAATTAATTAGCAAAAAGGAAAGAGGAGGAAAGATTATGCCAAAGTTAAAAACAAATAAAGCTGCAAAAAAAAGATATTCTTATACAGCAAATAATAAGGTAAAAAGAACAAAGGCTAATAGAAGACATCTTTTAGCTAATAAAACATCAAGAGCGAAATCAAGAGGAAAAGTGCAAGATGCTTATGCAGACAAAACATGTGAAGCAGGAATTAAAAAATTATTACCATATGGTAACTAAACAAACAGAGAATAAGGAAGGTGAATAAAAATGGCAAGAGTAAAAACAGCAAGAATTACACGTAAAAAACATAAAAAAGTATTAAAAAGAGCAAAAGGTTACTATGGAGCAAAACATTATAGATTTAGAATGGCAAAACAAGCTGTTATGAAATCTGGAGCATATGCTTATGTAGGTAGAAAAGATAAGAAAAGTAATTTTAGAAAATTATGGATTGCAAGAATTAATGCTGCTGCAAGAATGAATGGAACAACTTATAGTAAAATGATAGCAGGTCTTAAAAAAGCAAACGTAGTGATTAACAGAAAAATGCTTGCAGAATTAGCTGTAAATGATGAAAAGGCATTTGCTAATTTAGCTGAAATTGCAAAAAAAGCATAAAAAAGAATAGACAATAAAAATCAATTGCGATATAATGCAATTGGTTTTTTTCATTTTTGAAACTAGATAAATGTTGAATAAATACAAGAAAATGACAAGGTAGTAAAAATAGAATTAATTTAATAGGGAGGGAAGAGTTTATGAGAATAGGAATAGATATTGATGGAGTATTAACAAATTTAGAGCAATTCTTATGTGACTACGGAACAAAATTTAATGTAGAAAATGACATACCAATGAAAATACAAACAGAGTATTATGATGAGAAGGAAGCTTTTTCTTGGACAGATGAGCAAGCTTTATCTTTTTGGAATCAATATTTAGAAGATTATGTAAGAAATTATCCAGTAAGGGAATTTGCAGCAGATGTAATACAACAGTTAAAACAAGAAGAAAATGAAATTTATATTATAACAGCTAGAAATGAATATGGACTTCCCCAAGAGGCAAGTGGTAAAATGCCAGAATTTACAAAAGAATGGTTAGAAAAAAATCATATTGTTTATGATAGGCTTATTTTTACAGAAGGAAGTAAATTAAAATATTGTGTGGGAAATTATATAGATGTTATGATAGAAGATTCGGAAAAGGAAGTAAAAAAAATAGAAACTAAAATACCAGTATTGTGTTTTTCCACTTGCTATAATACAAAAGCAGAGGGAAAGAATATAACAAGAGTCTATAGTTGGTACGATATATTAGATAAAATACACCAGCTAAAATGTCGAAAAAGCTAGAAACAAGCAGAAATTTGAAGTACGAAAATACTTGCAATATGGACAAATATATGGTTTAATAAATGCAGTTTGATTATGTAAAATTAGATTGCATTTATTTTTTGTTGTAAGTTAATATTTCATACTGTAAAAAATTTTTTCGATAAACAACATAAAACAAAAAATTATATTTTGGTGTTCTATAAAATATCTTTTATTCTCAAAAGAATATCCCAAAAGAGTTCACAAATAAATATAGAAAAATCTTAGTAAATGAATTTTATGTAGAAAGATTTATAAAAAATATACTTTCTTGTAAAATAAAAAGAAAAACAAAGAAAAAGAAAGGAGGGAATCGTAAACAAAAGAAAAAAGAAAGAAAACAAACTTTGACAGAGTAAATCTGATTTTATATAATAAACAAAAATTAACTGACAAGTAAAGAAAGGAGCATGTTTATGATTGATGAAAAGCAATGGCAAATGCTAGAAAAAGTATTAGATAAGTTTGGTGAAAAACTGACAGGAGAAATAACAGAAAAAGTAACACAAAAAGTAACAGAACAGGTAGCAGAAAAAGTAATAGCATTGCTAGAACCAAGATTTGCGGAAATAGACAAAAGATTTGAGGCAATAGACAAGAGATTCGCAGAAATAGAGAAAAGACTTGAAGCAATTGAAAAAAGACTAGATGAGATGGATAAGAGATTTGAGACAATAGAAGAAAGACTAGACAAGATGGACAAAAGATTTGAAGCAATAGAAGAAAGACTAGACAAGATGGACAAAAGATTTGAGACAATAGAAGAAAGACTAGATAAAATGGACAAGAAATTTGTAACAATAGAAAAGAGAATAGATGAACTAGATAAGAGATTAACAAAAGAATTGAGAGAATTAAGTCAGAGAATTGCAGTTTTAGAAGAAGAGTACGGAAGAAAATTGGATATATTATATGAAACCAGAGTAGAACAAATGGAAAAGCAAGAATTACAACAAAATGATATAAAAAAGTTGGAGCATAGAATTAGTATATTAGAATATAGACAATAGAAATTGAGGAAAACAAGAATGAGGTAGATAATTTGTCTACCTCATCTACTATTGTTTTTTCATTTTAGGTTTACTAATAAGAGAAGCTAAATAGCCAAAGAACACAGCAGCAGCTATTCCACCAGCAGAGGCTTTAACACCACCAACGAATGCTCCAAGGAGACCTGAATTTTGTACTTCTTCTATAGCTCCTTTAGCAAGGTTTGCTCCAAACCCAGTTAGAGGAACAGTAGCACCACATCCTGCGAAATCAATAATATATTTATAAATGCCAAGGCCACCTAATACCACGCCAAGAGTAACAAATACTACTAAAATTCTAGCTGGTGTTAATTTAGTTTTATCAATTAAAATTTGACCGAAAATACAGATAAGACCACCTACGACAAAACAGCGAAGTAATTGCATCCAGTCAATACTTTGTAAAAATTCCATATAAAATTTCATCCTTTCTTGTCTTATAGTTATGAAAATGCATTCTTTTAATGAGAAAATCTCCTTATTTTTAAGATTCAATAGCAATTGCATGTGCAATCCCAGGGATGCTTTCTCCTTGTTGAGAACTAGTAGAGTTCATAAGTGCACCAGTAGCAATTAATAACAGTTTCTTAATTTTTCTTTCCTGCAATTGTTTATAAAAGTATCCAGAGAAAATAGTAGCAATACAGGCACAACCACTACCACCAGAATGGGTATCTTGTTCTAATTTGTCAAACATAAGAACTCCGCAATCATCGTAGTTATGACTAATATTGTAACCTTTCGTTTTACATAGATCTTCTAAAATATCTTTTCCAATGTAACCTAAATCGCCTGTAACAATAGCATCATAATCACTAGGTTTTCTACCGGTGTCTTCAAAATGAGCCATCAGGGTATCAAAGGCTGCGGGTGCCATAGCAGCTCCCATATTATTAGCATCTTTAATTCCCATATCTACAATTTTGCCGGGAGTTACGTGTGTAATACAAGGACCTTCTCCTGAACTTGATAAAATACTGCAACCTGAACCTGTAACTGTCCATTGAGAAGTGGGAGGACGTTGATTTCCTAATTCTAAAGGAAAACGAAATTGTTTTTCTGCGCTACAAAAATGACTAGAAGTAGCACAAATCACATTATTGGCGGCACCAGATTCTATAAAAATACTACCTAAAGTCATACTTTCCACAAAAGTAGAGCAAGCACCAAAAACACCGAAAAAAGGAATATTTGCGTCTCTAAGACCAAAACTAGAAGAAATACATTGATTTAGTAAATCACCTGCGAAGCAAAAGTCGATAGCACTACTGCTAATTCCAGATTTACTAATGGCTAAATTTACAGTTTCTTTAATGATCTTGCTTTCGGCCTTTTCCCAAGTTTTTTCTCCCCAAAATTCATCTTCTAAGCAGTGGTCAAAATAACCAGCCATAGGACCTTGTGCTTCTTTAGGTCCAACAATGGAAGCAGTCTGTATGATAACGGGTCTGTTATCTAGACCAATAGTTTGTTTACCGATTCGAGTCATAAATTATCTTCTCCTTTCGTATCATTTTAAGAATAATGTGGCAATAATTCCTACAATAACAGATGCAGAAATACCAAATACCAAAACAGGACCTGCCACTGTAAACATTTTTCCACCTACTCCCATAACATATCCTTCCGATTTATACTCTATAGCAGGTGAAACAATAGAATTCGCAAAACCTGTAATAGGAATTAAAGAACCGAGCACCAGCAAATTTTCCAATTTTATTAAAAATATTTAAGCCTGTTAAAAAGGCAGCAATACCAATTAGTACAATAGAAACTACCGTATTTGCAGATGCTGTTTCTAACCCTTGATATTTACAAAAGTCGAAAATAATTTGTCCAATGGAACAAATAAGACCACCTACCCAAAAAGCATTAAAGCAATTTTTAAAAATGGGAGAATTAGGGGATTTTTTATCTACATATTTATTGTAAGTAGATGGTGTTTCTATAGGGTTTGTCATATTTTTTCCTCCTTATATGAGATTTTAATCTCTATCTCGATCAATCGTAAAGCTAATATCTAAATCTACAAAATATTCTGTAATTTTTTTGCCACTTACTTTAGCACGTTGATCTAAAATTTTTACATCACCTAAATAATCAATTGTTTTAGAAGCTTCTGCAATCGTTTGCACAATAGCATCTTTCCAAGAAACTGTAGAAGAACCAGTTACTGTAATATGTTTTTCCATATGAAATCATCCTTATCTTATATAATATTTAGATTTTTGTAGGAAAATCTATAAACCTGTTTCTATTTATATATTTTCCAAAAAAACGAAATCTATACATAAATTTGCATTGTAGATAATTTTAGAAAATATAATGAAATTTTAAAAAAATAGTTCACGAAAAAATATTTATATGGTATAGTAATAAAGTAAAGTTAAAATAATAGGAGAAAAGAGAAGGAGCACATATGAAAGCAAAAAGAATAGAAAAAAGAAAAAAAGAATCGAGTCACATGATAAGAAAAATTTTTATCATTTGTTTATTTATAGCGGCTGTCGCAGTTGTAATGAATTTAGCACCAAATTATCGCAAAGATGAATTAGAAGGAAAATTAAAATTAATTATTAATCAAAGCGATGTTACAACAAGTTTGAAACAAGATATTTATGTAGAAGATGACATTGTTTATCTTTCATCTAAGGATATTGCGAATTTCTTTGATGAAAATATATTTTATGATAATCAATATGATCAATTAATTACAGGTTCTGATACAAAAATTGCTACTTTAAAAATAGATGAAAAGGCTATGAATATCAATAGTTCTAAAGTAAGCATTTCAGGAACGGCAAAGCATACAGAAGAAACATTTTATCTTCCTTTTTCAGAAATGGAAACCGTTTATAACATAGATGTTGTGTATCATCCAGAAAGTAACATTGTAACGGTAGATTCTTTAGATAGAGAACAAAAAATGGCAACAAGCACAAAAGATACTAATATCAAATATGTGCCAACTATTTTTTCTAAAACAGTGGATACGGTAAAACAAGGAAGTAGCATGATTTTAATAGAAGAAAGAAACGGTTGGGCAAAGGTGCGTACATCCCAAGGTATGATTGGTTATACAAAGGATTATGGAAATGTAAGAACAGTTCGTGAGCAAATGGAGTCGAAAAAGCAAATAGAAGGAAATATTAGCATGATATGGGATTATTATTCTGAGTATGCCTCAGCACCAGCAAGAACGGAGAAAATAGAAGGTGTGAATGTAGTATCTCCTACTTTTGCAACCTTAACCAGATTAGGAAAAGGTCAGATAGAAACTAATATTGGACAAGCAGGACAAAACTATATTGCATGGGCGCATAATAATGGATATAAAGTGTGGGCAATGGTTTCTAATAATTCTATGAAAGAAACAACATCCGAAATATTAAGAGATTATACATTAAGAGAAACATTAATCAATAACATTGTAAAATTAACTATGGATTATGAAATAGATGGGATTAATATAGATTTTGAAAATATTTATCAAGAAGATAAAGAGTTTTTTTCTAGATTTATTATTGAACTGGCACCAAGACTTAGAGAATATGGAAAAGTATTATCTGTAGATGTTACTGCACCAGATGGTAGTGAAGATTGGTCTTTATGTTATGATAGAAATGTAATAGGAAGGGAAGCAGATTATATTATATTCATGGGATATGACCAATATGGGGCTACATCGCCACAAGAAGGAACAACGGCAGGTGGAGATTGGGTAGAAGCAAATATCAAAAAGTTTTTAGGACAAGAAGGTGTAGCACCAGAAAAACTAATATTAGGAATGCCTTTTTATACACGTCTTTGGGAAGAACAAAATGGAGAAGTAGATAGTACCGTAATATCTATGAAAAATGTAGATAGTGTATTACCAGAAGGAATACAAAAAACATGGAATGAGGATTTGAAACAAAACTATGTAGAATACACAGAAGGTGGAGCAGTTTATAAAATGTGGATAGAAGATTTGGATTCTATCAAAGAAAAAATCAATTTAGTAAAACAGTATGAGTTAGCAGGAGCAGCTTATTGGGAAAAAGACATGGAATCAGATAGTGTATGGAGTATCATAGCAGAAGAATTACAAATTCCATAAAATAAAAGTCATAAGAAATTATCATCTATCATATAATAGCAATATTATATGGTAGGTGATATTTTTGCAATATGTATATATACAAGAAAAAGAAAAAAGTAAGAAAATTTGGTGGCAAAAATTCAATAGAATAAAGATGGAGAAAATAGGAGATAATAGTTATTTATATACAGTCTCTCATCTAAATCACAAAAATACGCTAAAACAGTTAGAAAAGAAAATACAAAAAAAACAGGGGAAAGAAGTACAAGTCATTTTTTCAAAAGAAGCAGAATTTTTAAAAAAGCAGTGGAAAGGTAAAAAAATAAATATAGAAACTTTTAAAAAGATAAGTTTACCACTTTTATTGGACTACCTATTAGAGCAAATACAAGAAAAACCACAAACACTTTTGCTACAAGATATTTATTTTTGTGCAAAGACTTTAAATGAAGAAAATAAACAAATAATAGAGTATTTTTTAGAAAAAGTAAAAACAGTAAATATAGTAACAACAGAGTTAAAATCTTTTCAAAAATTAGAAGAAAAATGTGGGAAAGAAAAAGGAATTTGGATAACTGTGTCGAATAATAAAAGGAAAAGTTTAAATAAAGCAAGATGGATTATAAATTTAGACTTTTCTGCAGAACAATTAGAAACCTATCAGATTAATAGACAAGCAATGATAATCAATTGTACAGAAGAAAAAATAACAAAAGAAAAAGGTTTTGAAGGGGTAATAGTACAAAGTTTTGATATAGAATTAGTATCGCCTGTAGAGAAAATATTAGAAGAAAAGTTTACATCCCTAGCGATAATAGCAAGTCAATTTTCATTTGTATTAGATTACGAAGAAAATGTAAGAAAATTAAAGCAAATGGGAGTAAATATTAGAAATTTGATAGGAATAAACGGAAAAATTAATCAGAAAGAATTATTAAATCATAAAAAATTCTTGACAAATAAAAATATCTAGATTAAGATAAAAAAGCGGTAAAAAAAGACGCTAAAGGAGGAATTACAATGGAAGATAACAAAGAAGTATTGTTAACACAAGAAGGTTATGAAAAATTAGAAAAAGAATTAGAATATTTAAGAACAGAGAAAAGAGCAGAAATTGCGGATAGAATAAAAGTAGCTTTAGGATTTGGAGATTTATCAGAAAATTCAGAATATGATGAAGCAAAAACAGCACAAGCAGAAAACGAAGCAAAAATTGCAGACTTAGAAAATAAAGTAAGATATGCGAAAATTATAGACGAATCCGAAATAGATACCAAAACAGTACAAGTAGGAAATGTAGTAAAGGTGTTGGATATGGACTTTGAAGAAGAAGAGACTTATACCATCGTAGGTTCTACAGAAGTCGATTTATCTCAAAACAAAATATCTAATGAATCCCCTATTGGAGCTGCTTTAATAGGTGCAAAGAAAAATCAAATTGTAGAAGTAAAAGCTCCAGCAGGAATTATTAAATACAAAGTACTATCTATTACAAAATAACTTAAAATTTAAAAAGAAAAAATAATAAAGATAGGGGTGCATAAGTTTTTTATGCACCTTGATTTCGTGCTTAGAAATATAATTTGCAATTATCTATATAAAGAAATACTTTACTAATATTCTAAAATCTTAGAAAGCAAGATTAATCTATCCTTAAAGTGCTTTCTAATGCTAATTGTATCATTTGATTTAAAGAGGTTTGCCTTTCTTCGGCAGAAATCTCCTTTTTCTCAAAGCTAGAATCCACCACAGTTAGTAGACAACTAGCTTGTTTTTGTAATACCCCAGCTGTATAAAATAGGGCAAATGCCTCCATTTCAGAACCAATTAAAGTAATATCTTTTGGAATTCGTTCAAACAGTGGTTTTAAATCTTTTTGATAAGGGTCAAAATATTCATTACAAAGGGTAGTTCCTTTAGCAAGTGAAATATGCATATTTTCGGCAGTCTTTTCAATTATACTATTTAAAGTGGAATCCGCAGATGCTAAATGACAATTTGTATTATTCATAGCAAGAGCAAAATTTCCTTCTGTATAAGAATTTTCTACTAAAATAATGTCTAACACTTTAATGTCTGGTGTAAAAGTGCCACAAGAACCAATACGAATAATTTTTTCTACATGGTAAAACTGATATAATTCATAGCAATAAATTCCCATACTTGGCATTCCCATTCCAGAAGCCATTACAGTAATTCTTTTTCCTTTATAGTTTCCTGTATAAGCAAACATATTACGAACAGAATTGACTAATTTGTAGTCGGTTAAATAATTTTCAGCAATATATTTTGCACGAAGAGGATCTCCAGGCATAATAACAATGCTGGCAATATCTTCTTCTTTTGCTTCATTATGTGGTGTCATAGTATTATTACCTCCTTGTTTTTTTCTTAGTATAACAAAAAAGAAAGGATTTTACTACAAGTTTTAAAAACTTTTTCAAAACACTTGCTATGTAAAAAAGTTAGTGGTAAGATAAATAAAAATAGTAAAGAGAAAAAATAGATTAAAAAAAAAACCGATTTTTTCGGTCAGTATTTTTTTTTTTTTTTTTTCTTTTATATGGATGAGGATAGAAAGATGGGAACAAAGTATGTATTTGTTACAGGAGGAGTCGTTTCAGGTTTGGGAAAAGGTATTACAGCAGCATCTTTAGGGAGACTTTTGAAGAATAGAGGTTATAAAGTGGTCAATCAAAAATTTGATCCCTATATTAATATAGACCCAGGAACTATGAGCCCTTTTGAGCATGGAGAAGTATTTGTAACAACAGATGGGGCAGAAACAGATTTGGATTTGGGGCATTATGAGAGATTTACAGACGAAAATTTAACCAAAAATTCTAGTGTAACTATGGGAAAAATCTATAGCGAGGTTATTGAGAAGGAAAGAAAAGGAGATTATTTAGGAAAAACAGTACAAGTGATACCTCATATTACCAATGCCATTAAACAAAAAATTTATGCCTTTGAAAATACAGATATCGATATTGTTATTACAGAATTAGGAGGAACAGTAGGAGATATAGAAGGACTATCTTTAATAGAGGCTATTAGACAAGTAGGATTAGAAAAGAAAGAAGAAGATGTAGCCTATATCCATGTAACTCTACTTCCATATATTTCAGGCTCTAATGAATTAAAATCGAAACCAACACAGCATTCTGTCAAAGAATTACAGTCTTTTGGAATTAAACCAGATATTTTAGTTTGCCGAACAGAGGTAGCTATTCCTAACCATTTAAGGGAAAAAATAGCCTTATTTTGCAATGTAAGAAAGGAAAGTGTGATTGCTAATCGAACCGCTAGCTGTCTTTATGAAGTTCCTCTATTATTAGAAAAAGAAGGCTTAGCAAGCCAAGTATGTGAAAAGTTGCATTTAGACAAAAATGAGCCAGATAATCAAGAATGGGAAAATATGATTGAGAAAATTAAGCAAGAAAAAGAAGGAGAAGTTACTATCGCCATTGTTGGAAAATATGTATCCTTAGAAGATTCTTATTTATCAGTAATAGAAAGCATAAGACATGCAGGATATGAGAACAATGTAAAAACAAATATTAAAATGATAGATGCAGAAACATTAAGTAGTGAAAGTATAAAGGAAAAATTACAAGACTGCCAAGGCATTATTGTTCCGGGAGGCTTTGGCAAAAGAGGAATTGAAGGAAAGATTTTAGCGATACAATTTGCAAGAGAAAATGCTATTCCATTTTTAGGTATCTGTTTGGGAATGCAATTAGCAGTGGTAGAATTTGCTAGAAATATGTTACATTTAGAAAATGCAAATTCCGAAGAGTTTGATAAAACATGTAAAAATCCAGTCATCCATATTATGGAATACCAAAAAAACATTACAAAAAAGGGTGGAACTATGAGACTTCGGAGGATACCCTTGCGAAATTAAAAAAGGAAGCCTAGCAGAAAAAGTATATGAAAAAGAGGAAATAGAAGAAAGACATAGACATCGTTTTGAGTATAATAATGATTATAGAGAGATAATGGAAAGAGGCGGACTTAAAATTGGAGGAACGTCTCCAGATGGAAGTTTAGTAGAAATGGTAGAACTAGAAAATCATCCTTATTTTATTGGAGTTCAATTTCATCCAGAATTTGCATCTAGACCGAATAGACCAGCTCCACTTTTTGTGCATCTGGTAAAAGAAGCAAAATTAGTGAAATAGTTTTAAGAATAGAAATCAGTACAATCCATTTTACCTTTCGAATAAATGAAAAAAATAGAAAATTTGTATAAAAACTACCTCTTTTGGAGAAAATAATGCCAAAAGAGGTGTTTGTTATGAGAAGAAAATTATTGCAAAAAAATAAAGTAAAGCCAGTTGTTATTGTGGGAACTTTATTTTGCATTTTTATTTTTTATCATTTATTTTTTTATAATATGCAAGTAGAAGCGTTGTCTAAATATGGTTCCAGAGGAGATGAAGTTATTCAAATACAAACAAAACTAAAAAGATGGGGTTATTATAATGGCAACATTGATGGAATTTATGGAAGTCAAACTTTGGAGGCAGTGAAATATTTCCAAAGAAAAAATGGATTGACAGTAGATGGCATTGCGGGAACCAAAACATTAGAAGCAATGGGAATTTTTAATAGTTCCAATAGTTCTGGAAGTTCTTCTAGTTGGAATAGCGATTTAAATCTTTTAGCAAGATTAGTATATGGCGAAGCTAGAGGAGAACCATATACAGGGCAAGTAGCGGTTGCCGCAGTAGTGCTAAATCGTGTAAAAAGTTCGAGCTTTCCTAACACCATTTCAGGAGTAATTTATCAGTCTGGAGCATTTGATGTTGTAAAAGATGGACAAATTAATTTAACACCCAACAGTACAGCAAAAAAAGCAGCACAAGATGCTTTAAATGGATGGGACCCT
>CALXAS010000005.1 GCA_944386315.1 uncultured Clostridia bacterium
TTTTATATTTTATATTAAATTTAGATTACATACATATTACAGTAATTTATATATTTTCTTACTGAACTGTAACAAAATTTACAAAAAAAGCACAGAATTGTTGCAAATATACCTTGAAAAAAATTGGAAATGCATATATAATGATAGCGAATAAAAAAACAAAAGAAAGAGGGAAACAAACATGGCAACAAGAGAAAAAAATATATGGATTTTAATGGTATTTATACTATCAGGTTTAGTAATAGGGGGACTAATAGGAGAATTTACAAAAGATGTAGATTTTTTATGGTGGCTATCTTATGGACAAAGTTTTGGATTATCTGCACCCATAGAATTAGACCTAAATATTGTACAAATCTCTTTTGGACTAATGTTTAAAATAAATGTAGCCAGCATTTTAGGCATGATTATTGCCGTGTTCATTTATAAAAAAATATAGAATTTATATAAATAAAGAAAAAAGGGCTTAGGAAAGGAAAAAAATGAAATTAAATGAAATTCCAAGCTCAGAAAGACCATACGAAAAATTGCAAATGTATGGTGAACAAACGCTATCTAACGCAGAATTGTTAGCAATTGTTATAAAAACAGGAAAAAAAGGACAAACTGCTATAGAGGTAGCACAAAATATATTAGCATCGCAAAATACAAAACAGCAAGAAAACTTGAGGTTTTTGCAAAACATATCGATAGAAGAACTAAAGAAAATAAAAGGAATTGGAACAGTAAAAGCTATTCAACTAAAAGCAATAGGAGAAATATGTAAGAGAATGGCAAGGCCAATTCATTTTTTGAATGTGGAAATTACTTCTTCAGAAGATGTAGCAAACTTAATAGGAGAAGAACTACGTTATGAAAAAAGAGAAATCGCGAAAGTTCTTATTTTAAATGCGAAAAATAGATTGCAGAAAATATTAGAAATAGGAACAGGTCATATCTATTTTTGCGAAATAGAAGCAAAAGAAATCTTTGTAGAGGCATTAAAAATGGAAATGCCAAAAGTGATTTTAGTGCATAATCATCCTAGTGGAGATCCTATGCCTAGCAAAGCAGATATAGAATTAACCAAAAAAGCCAAACAAATAGGAGAACTATTAAATATTCAATTCATTGATCATATTGTTATTGGAGATGGAAGTTATAGAAGTATATTTTTAGAATTGCAAAAACAAACAAGAAGAGGTTTATAGATTTAACCTAAAAAAATCTAAATTCAAGAAAGAAGAGGAAAAAAGACAGTATGAAATTTTTTTCATTTCATAATAAAGATATTGGAATTGATTTAGGAACTGCAAACACATTAGTTACATTGAATGGTAAGGGAATTGTCCTAAATGAGCCTTCGGTAGTAGCTATAGAAGTAGGGACAAATCGTATTTTAGCAACAGGAGAAGAAGCAAAAGAGATGCTTCGGAAGAACGCCAGAACAAATTCGTGCGGTAAGACCATTAAAAGATGGGGTGATTGCAGACTTCACAGCCACACAGCTAATGCTTAAAAATTTAATAGGAAAAGTTTGTAAAAGATATAATGTAATGAAACCACGAGTAGTAGTAGGTGTTCCATCTGGTATTACAGAGGTAGAAGAAAGAGCCGTAGAAGAGGCAGTTTTGCAAGCAGGAGCCAAAGAGGTATATTTAATGGAAGAGCCTATGGCAGCTGCAATTGGAGCGGGATTAGATGTTTCGGAACCAAGTGGAAGCATTATTGTAGATATAGGTGGCGGAACTACAGAAGTAGCAGTTATTTCTCTAGGAGGTATTGTAGTAAGTAATTCTTTAAGAGTAGCAGGAGACGAATTAGATGCAGATATTACGGGATACGTAAAAAAAGAGTTAAATCTAGCCATAGGAGAAACAACAGCAGAACAAATAAAAAAACAAATAGGGTGTGCTATGCCACTCATGACAGATACTCCAATGGAAATACGAGGAAGAGATTTAGGCACAGGACTTCCAAAAAATGTACAAATTTATTCTTCACAAGTAGAAAACGCAATAGAAGAATCAGTAGGAGAAATAGTAGAGAGTGTAAAACAAACACTAGAAAAAACGCCACCAGAGTTAGCATCCGATATTATGGAAAAAGGAATTGTACTTGCAGGTGGAGGAGCACTTATTCAAAATCTAGATAAATTATTGAGCGTAAAAACAGGAATGCCTGTATATGTAGCAGAAGAACCATTAGAATGTGTTGTTAGAGGAACACAAAAAACAATAGAAGATTTAGAAAGATTAAAAACAGTATTAATTAATAGTAGAAAAACAAGATAATAAGAGAAAGAAGGAGAAATATGTATCAAAACAAAAAGAGAGGAATCATAGGAATTGTGATTACCATAATTTTATTAATCATAATCGTTATTTTATCGAATATACAAACCAATGACCTTTCTTTTGTGGAGAGTGCACTGGGCAAACTAGTAATGCCAATCCAAAATGGAATGACCTACTTGAAAAATGCATTAGCCGGCAATGAAAGTTTTTTTACAGATATCAATACTCTGCAAGAAGAAAATAATACCTTAAAAGAAAAAAATAGTGAATTGGAGCAATCTCTAAGAGAATTAGAAATTATAAAAGCAGAAAATGAAACCTTAAAAGAGTATGTCAATTTAAAAGATAAATATACAGAATATACAACCGTACCAGCTTATGTGATTAACAAAAACATTAGTAATTATAGTGATGAAATTGTGATTAATGTAGGTAGTAAAGACGGAGTAGATGTTAATATGCCTGTTATTGCAGACCAAGGTCTAGTCGGACATATTATCTCTGTAACGGAAGATACAGCCAAAGTGCAAACCATTGTGGATACAGCAAGTACTTTAAGTTGTACCGTTTCTACTTCTCGAGATATATTAATTGCAAGAGGAACACTAGAGGCAGAATCTACTTTGAAAACAACCTATATTCCTACAGAGGCAACTGTACTACAAGGCGATAATGTAGAAACATCCGGATTAGGTGGAATTTATCCAAAAGGAATTTTAATAGGAACCATTGAAAGTGTAACAAATACTAAAAATATTACAGATAGATATGCTACCATCAAAACAGCAGTAGATTTTTCAAAATTAGAGACCGTATTAGTTATACAATAAGGGAGGATGAAACTAAATGAAAAAAGCACTTAGTATTCTCGTCATTTTAATAGCCTTTCTCTTTCTGTATTTTCTGCAATCTAATTTTTTTAGTTGGTTTACAATCAGTGGAATAAGTCCCAATTTATTCATTATACTTACTTTATTAATAGGGCTTTTTGCAGGGAAAAAATTAGGCAGTTGTATGGGTTTATTCTTTGGATTATATTTAGATATTGTTATTGGAAAAAATTTAGGACTTTCTACAGTTATGCTAACACTTGTTGGATTTTTAGGAGGGTGTTTTGATAAAACCTTTTCCAAAGAAAGTAGATTAACCATTATGCTCATGGTAATTGGAAGTACATGCATTTATGAAATAGGTTATTATATTTTAGAAATCATAGAACAATCTATTTATATAGAAATACTTCCTTTTATTAGAATTTTAGCGATAGAAGTCATATATAATTCTATTTTAACAGTAATTCTATACCCATGTATACAAAAATTAGGGTATTTGCTAGAAGATATCTGGAAAGGACAAAAAATATTAACAAGATATTTTTAGAAGAAAGGAGAAAACTACTTGGGACATCAATCGAACAATCAAACGAAGATACGCTATAACATTTTATCTGCAGTGGTCTATATCATAGGAATTGTACTACTATTGCAATTATTTAATTTGCAGATTGTAAATGGAGAAGTTTATAGAGAAGAATCTAATACAAGATTAACAAGAGAAACAACCTTAAAAGCGGCAAGAGGCAATATATTAGACCAATCAGGCAATAAATTAGCTACCACAACAACAGGTACAAGTTTAGAGTTATATAAAAGTAAAGTAGATACACAAACCTTAAATCAAACCTTGTTAAAAATTGCCCAAGTATTAGAACAAAATGGAGATACTTACATAGACAATTTGCCAATTCAAGTAGAGCCATATCAGTTTACCATATCAGAAGAAGAGGCAAAAACTTGGAAACAAGAAAATGAGATAGACGAAAACAAAACCGCAGAAGAATGTTTTGCCATCTTAAAAGAAAAATACGAAATTACAAATGAAAATATACAAGAAGCGAGAAAAATTATGACACTTCGTTATTCTATTAATCAAGCAGGATATAGTAATACAAAAGCAGTAGAAATAGCAAGTAATATTAGTGAACAAAGTTTAGCCCAATTTAGTGAACAAAGTGCAGAATTTGCAGGAATTAATTTAGGGATAACGCCGATTCGTACCTATCCATCTGGCTCTCTTGCTTCTCATATTCTAGGTTATGTATCCAGAATTTCATCAGATGAGTTAAAGGGAAATGAAGATAGATATAACGCAAATGACATTATAGGAAAGACAGGAATAGAATATATTTTTGAGCCATATTTAAAGGGAACAGATGGAGTAAAGCAAATTGATATGGACGTAAATGGAACTGTAACAGGAGAATATGTTTCTAAAGAAGCGGTAGCAGGATGCGATATAGCACTTACCATTGATGCAAATCTACAACAAGTAACGGAAAATGCATTAAAAACAAGTATACAGTCCATAGCACAAGAAGATAACGTTTCCGTAACAGGAGGTTCTGCTGTAGTAATGAATGTGAAAACAGGAGAAGTACTTGCATTAGCAAGTTATCCAGATTTTGACCCAAATGATTTTACACCAAGTATTAGTACAGAAAAATGGAACTATTATACTTCAGAAGAAACATCAGAGTATGCAAGAAATCATCCTTTCGTAAATAGAGCCATATCTTCTCCTTCATCACCAGGTTCTACTTATAAAATGGTAACCGCAATTGCAGGATTAGAGACAGGAGCTATTACCACAACAGAAAGAATTAATGATGTGGGGATTTATCGTTTTTCATCAGATTATAATCCAAAATGTTGGATTTACCAATCTTATGGAAGAGGACATGGATATTTGAATGTAACTGGGGCTATTGTACATTCTTGTAACTACTTCTTCTATGAGGTAGGTAATAGAGTAGGTATCGAGAATCTTGCAAAATATACAAGAGCATTAGGATTAGGCAAAAAGACAGGAATCGAATTATTAGGAGAAAGAGCAGGCTATGTAGCTTCTCCAGAAACATCAAAATCCTTAGGACAAACATGGAATGGGGGAGATATCTTATCTGCAGCAATAGGCCAAGGAAATAATAGTTTCACTCCAATACAAATGGCAAAATATACAAGTATGTTAGCAAATGGAGGACAAGATATTGATGTTACCATTATCAAATCTGTGATAGATGCAGATGGAAACGAAGTATCCAAAGAAGAATTAGAAAGTTTCCTAAAGGAAAGGTTAGGAATAGAAGAAGATACATCAGAAAAAATAACTTTTAATCAAACAAATTTAAATGCTGTATTAGAAGGAATGAAAGGAGTCACTACAGAAGCAGGAGGAACAGCAAATTCTATATTCAGAAGCTTTAATATAGAAGTAGGAGGAAAAACAGGTTCTGCACAAACAGGACAAGTAGATAGTAATGGTAAGAAAATAACAAATGCATGGTTTGTTGGGTTTGCACCATTTGAAAATCCAGAAATAGCCATTGTGGTTATGATAGAAAATGGACAAAGTGGAAGTAATGCAGCAGTAACAGCAAGAGATATTATAGCAGAGTACTTTGGTATGAATGCCAATAAAGTGACAGAAGACATGACAGCCATTCCAAGTGTACAAACAACAAACTAAAAAGAGCAAAAACTAAAAGAAAACGAACGAAACGAAAAAACAAGAAAAGAACCAAGAAAAAGCCAAGAAAAAACGAAAGAATGAAAAGAAAATCAAAAGAAAAAACGAAAGAAGAAAGCTAAACAAAAATAGATTGTTTAGCTTTCTCTGACAAAAAGAATAGTTGGAAAGAAAACAAAGCATGGAAAAAGAAGAAGGGAATGAAGTAAAAAATGAAAAATTGTGTAACAGTTCAACTAAAAACAGACAAAATTATCATAAAAATTAATGAAGAAGCAGAACAAAATGAGATTGTAGAGTGTTTAAAACAAAAAATGCCGGACTTAAAAAAATTGTACCAAGAAGACACCACTCCTATTTATGTAGTAGGAAAAGTAATGAAAAATAAAGAAATGGATGAAATACAAGAAGTTATCAAAGAAGAAATTAATGTAAAAGTAGAATTTGAAAGTCCAAAAATGTTAGGATTACATGGCATTAAAAAAACATATAGTAAAGAAATAGGAACTTCAGAAACTATGTTTCATAAAGGAGCATTACGTTCTGGTCAAAAAATAGAATTTGAAGGAAGTATCACCGTTTTAGGAGATGTCAATGATGGTGCAGAAGTAGTGGCAGGAGAAAATATAGTCATATTAGGAGATTTAAGGGGACTAGCTCATGCTGGCGCAAAAGGAAATAAAGAAGCCTTTATTGCAGCTGGAGAAATACAATGCCCACAAATACGTATTTCTAATATCATTAAGGAACTAAATTGGAGAGCGGAACAAGAACAAACACAAATATATAAGTACGCTTATGTAAATGAAGAAAATCAAATTGTATTAGAGTAATGTATAAAAAATGCCAAAAGGGCTAGGCCTTTTTGGCAGATGTTCGCATTAATAAAAAGTATTAACTAAGCAATAATAAAATAAGAGAAATAAATAGCGAAGGGTCTTTTACATCTTCTTTATAAAGAAAAAAGAGAAGCATCAAAATTAAGATATCATCATAATACAAATGAATACCAAACAAATTAAAAAGAGGCGTATCTTCATCTTCTTCACTTTCTTTTGTGACAACACATTCCTTTTTATTATTTTCTTTCTTTTGCTCTTTTGCAGAATAACATCCTTTTACTTTCTCTGCACTTTCTCTTCCAAAAGGTAAGCACGAGGAAGAAAAAGAGTTGTAAGAGGAACCCTTAGGGAAATACGGATTAGGAGGTTTAGGGGGTGGAGGAGTTATCGGTCTATAGGAAGGACCATTCCTTCTATAATTTGGATAGAACCTAGGAAAACCAAATGGAGATGCCATCATTTCTTATCATCACCACCTGGCATGTTAAGACTTTCTAATACATCTGTCATAGCAAATAGCTGAACATATTGATCCACCTTTTCCTTTCTACTAGGCTTTAAGTAAGGTTTTAGAGAAAGAAGCAAATTGGAGCGGGGATCATTTTTTTTACGGTTTAATTTATCCATAATATTTTTCATTTTCATAATCGTTCCCATGTCGATATTGCCAAAGGGGTTAGCCCCTTCGGTAGATTCT
Source organism: uncultured Clostridia bacterium (assembly GCA_944386315.1). Lineage (GTDB taxonomy): Bacteria > Bacillota > Clostridia > TANB77 > CAG-508 > UMGS1663. The sequence continues at coordinate 7,341 of CALXAS010000005.1, forward strand.
TGCGAAGAATTATTTTCTTGAAACAAAGTATCCGTAGCATTTTCTCCGGTTGTATTAGAAGAAGTAGAGGTATGAGGAGCATCCTGAGAAGAATGATTGACAGAAGCATTAGAATTTATGATATTCTGAAGCATAGATTTCATGTTTTCAGGCATTTCCTTTCCGTTCATCATTTTATTTAAATTCTGCATCATTTCAGACATATTTCCTTCATTCATACTATCACCTCATTACTAATACATATGTAAAAGAAATAGGCATATGTATTAAAATTATCTATCTTATTGTATGCAAAAAAAGAAAAAGTGTGATGAAAAAATTTGTAATAAAAATTTAATATAAGAAAGCAAAATAAAGCATCCGTAAACTAGAAAACAAGAACGAAAAAAATAGGAAAGAAAAAGAGGTTGAAAAGTATAAAATAATGTGTAAAAATGTAGAAAATAGTATCATAAGCTCAGTATCTTTTCATAAAGTAGAAGAATAAAGAAATTGGAAAGTTATTCTACATAAAAAGTTTAATAAAATAGACGAAAAACATTGAAAAAGCTTGAAAAATAGAGTATAATAAACTAGAGATAATTATGAAAAAATAGAGGAGGAACAGTTTCTATGTACAAAATGAGAGAAAAAATAATTGCAAGCATGTTAGCTTCTATCCTATTATTGGCCAATGTAGTAACAATAGGTATCTATGGAAGTGTGTATGCATCACCAGAAGATTTAGAAAATCAAACCACACAGACGAATCACACAAACGTAGAATTTGATACCTATTTTATGAATGGGGAAGAGCAAACTCACGAGTTAGTAGCCAACATGACGCAAAGTAATAACATTTTTGCTAAAGTAACTGTGAAAGAAGCAGGATATTTAAAAAATGCTAAAATTACTTTCCAAAATGCAAAGGAAGGAGAAGCAAACCTTAGCCTTGGAGAGCCAGTAGAGGAAAATAATTCTGTACAAAAGGTAGAAAATAATGAAGTTACTTTCAATCAAATAGCAAAGGGAAACGAAGTAACCGTTGCCTTGCCAATTAGTTTTGCGCAAGAAGAAAAAATAAGCCTAGATAAGTGGAATATGCAAAATAAAGCAGTACTTACAGGTACTTATGTAGATGGAGAAGGTAACGAAAAACAGATAGAAAAAGAAATTCTATTTCAGCTAGGATGGACAGCAGAAAAGCAAGCAAATATCACACAAAATGTTACAAAATATGTACCATACCATATTAACGAAGAAAGTGGAGTGATATTACAAACAACTATCCAGACAAATCTTAAAGATAATGCATTGCCAGTGCAAGAAACCAAAATAGAGATAAATGTTCCAAAACTAGCAGGGATAAATCCAAAAGAAGTGATCGTAGTAGCAAATAGTACCAATGCAACAAATGGAGAAGAAACAGCCCAAAGCTTTTCTCAAGAAAATTATACATACGACGAAGAAAATCAACTATTAACCATTCATGTAAAAAATGAAGCAAATGAAGAAGGCAAAATTTCTTGGAAAAAGAATGTGGTAGATGAATATCTAGTAAGTTACATTTATCCAGAAGAAGTACTAAGTGCTATTCAAGAAACAGGAACAACGGTAGATTTATCTGCAAAAGCAGATATGACTGTTTATGCACAAACAAACGAAACTGTAACGGCACAAACCCAAGCACAAGTAGAACTAAGAGACCAAATTGGAGAAATCGTTAGCTTTGAAGTAAAAACAGATAGAGATGCTATGAGCAAAGCCTATTTATATGCAAACACAGAAATACCATATACAGAAACCATAGAAGCAAATATTGGACTTGCATCATTAACAGATAAGATAACACTTACACAAAATCTAGATGCATTTTTACTAGAAGGAAATAGCTATTCCACAACAGTAGATGGTGTAGGATATGTCTATAATAAAGCAGTAAAAGTATCACAAGGACAATTTGAAAAAATATTAGGACAAGAAGGAAAAATAGAGATTTATGTAGGACAAACATTACTTGCATGCATAGATAAGCAAATGCAAGCAGATGAGCAAGGAAATTATGTGGTAGATTTAAGTGAATATAATCTATCTACCATAACGATACAAACAAGTAAACCAGTGACAGAAGGAAAATTAGAAATTATATTGGATAAAGCAATGAAAGCAGATATTCCATATAATGATGCACAAATCAATAGCTTTGCACAATATCAAGTTTCTAATATCGTGCAAGCCTACAGTGGAGACACAAAATTTATAGAACAAACAGTAAGCAAAACTATAACTTTAACAGAACCACAAACTACAGCAGAACTTGTTTTAAATAATACAAATCTATCTACTGTAGTTACAAACCAAAATGTAGAATTAAAGGCTATTTTAAAAACAGATTCTACAGACACGAAACTATTCCAAAATCCTAGCATCACTATTAAGCTACCAAGTTACATTGAAAAAATAGAAGTAAGAGAGGTAAAACTTCTATTTGATGACGAATTACAAATTACAGGGGCAAATTTAATAAACAATAGTGACGGAACAAAATCCATTGTTATTACAACCAGTGGAGCACAAACCAAGTATAGTATTGGAGCCGTATCAGGGGGAGCTAATATTATCATTACTGCCGATATTACAGTAAACAAATTAACACCAAATACACAATCTAGCATTGTAATGGAATACACAAACGAAAATGTAATTACCAGAGCAAGAAGTAGCACAGCAGAAGTAAAACAAACAGAAACACCAATTACTTTCGTAGCACCAACAGGAGTGGTTACTACCAATAGTATATCTAATTATGCAGAAGGTGAAGAAGCATTAACATCTATTAGTGGAGAAGAACAAACAGGAGTAATAGAAACAGTAGCGCCAGCAAGAAATGTAAACTATGAAATGAGTATTATTAATAATTATGGAAATAGTATAGACAATGTTGTGGTATTAGGAAGACTACCATTTAAAGGAAATACGAACGCAGGAGGAACAACAAATTATGGAACAACCTTTGATATGGCATTGCAAGGAGCAATTAGCGTAAATGGAATAGATAGTAGCAATTTTACTATTTACTATTCAGAAAATGGAACAGCAACAAGAGATGTAAGTCTTGCAAGCAATGGATGGACAACCACACCAAGCAATTATGCTACTGTAAAATCCTATATGATTGTATTAAATAACCATAGTATGAATACAGGAGAAAGCTTTAGCATTAGCTATACTGCACAAATACCAGAAAGCCTAAATCATAACGAAAGTGCCTATAGTAATTACATAGTATACTTTAGCAACCATCTAGAAGCAGGAACTGTAGAAGATAAACAAGAAGCAGCTAAAATAGGAGTAACAACAGGAGCAGGACCAGTATTAGAAGCACAAATGACTTCTAATATAGCAGAAAATGTAAAAGTACTAGAAGGAAATATTATTAAATACACACTTACTGTAAGAAATACCGGTTCTCATACAGCAGAAAATACAGTAGCAACTGTTAATTTTCCAACAGCGCTAAGCTATGTTATAGAAGATACAAATGCTAGCTTAGGTTACCAATATACAGGAGAAACTACAGCAAGCTTAAATTTAGGAAATATAGCAGGAGGACAAAGTGTTACAAAAGAAATTTGGGCAAAAGTAGAAAAAATTTCAGTAACGGATTTTTGTACAGACGAAAGCCACTATTTAACGGATGATTTAGGAAATACTTTTCATTCTACAGAATATACACATAGTGATAGCGAATATGTAGCAAATATTTCTATGACAGCAAGTATCAGTGCAGATAACCTAGCAAAACCAATTACATCTACACCAGCAACGAATACGGTTGCAAAAGCATATTTTTCTACAATAGTTACAGGAAAGACAACAGATATGGCTTATATGAAACCAGGGGCTACTTACCAATATCAGTTAGATGTAAAATCAACAGATACACAAAGTAGTAGAGAAAATACCATAGTAAGAGTAACTCTTCCAGCAGAACTAAATTATGAAAGCATTCATGTAGAAGAATATAGTAGAGAAGAAAGACAATATGTAGATAGAACAGAAGAATGCCAAGCAGAGTTTAATGAAAGTACAAGAGTTTTAACAGTACATATAGGCAGTGTAGATGGTCACTATGGAAAAACCTTGCAAATTAATACAAAGGTAAGCACCTTGCCAGAAGGCACTTATGAAAGAGAAGTGCAAATAGCAGGAAGCATTGTAGCAGATAATACCAACGAAGAAACACTAACTACTCTAACAGAAACCATTAGTCAAATGGGAATGAGAGTAACACAAAGTTCTAATATACCAGAAAATACTAGAATAGCAACTAATGAAGATTTTAAATATATCTTCACTGTAGAAAATTTATCTAGCTTGCCAATAGACGGAATTACTTTAATAGATGTATTACCAGAGGGAGTACAATATGTAAATGGTTCTATTGCTTATTCAGATGGAACAAGTAGAAACTTTAGTACAAAAAATGATGACGGAAATCCAGAAGTAAGCTTTAGTTTAAATGGAAATATGACGGCAACTATAGAAATAAATGTAACAGCAAGTATAGTAGAGGCAGATACTATCATACAAAATAGGGCAACTCTAACACAAGAAGAATTAAGAAATATAGAAACGAATACCCTAACCCATATTGTGGCAGCCTATACAGGACAAACAGACGAAGAGATTCAAAACGAACCAAAACGAATATCTGGACAGGTATGGATAGATAGCAACCAAAATGGTATGAGAGATGAGGATGAAGGAGCAGTAGCAAATGTACAAGTAATGCTATTAAATAACGCCACAGGCAGTTTAGTAACAGATACAAATGGTTCCGCTATTATTAGGACAACAGATGAAAATGGAGCATATACATTTGAAAATATAGCAAGAGGAACATATACTGTTATCTTCTTATATGATTCAGCAAACTACAGTGCAACTTCTTACCAAGTAGAAGATAGCACAGAAGAAAATAACTCTGATGCTGTAGACAGTAAAATTACTTTAGATGGAGAAACAAGAGTAGCAGCTATTACAGAAGCAGTAAATGTAGCAAATATAAATGTCTATAATATTGACTTAGGTTTAGTAGCTAGTCCAAAATTCGATTTAAAACTAGATAAGACCATTTCTAAAGTAACAGTACAAGACAGCACAGGAACACAAGAATACGACTATGGAAACAGTAAACTAGCAAAAAGAGATTTAGTAGGAAAAAGAATAGAAAATACAACATTGTTAATTGAATATAAAATTACAGTAACTAACGAAGGAGCAGTAGATGGTTATGTAAGAAAGATAGCAGACTATATACCAGCAGGACTAAGCTTTAATGCAGAGTTAAATAGAGATTGGTATCAAGCAGAAAATGGAACCATACTAAACTCAAGCTTAGCCAATGAAAAAATAGCAGCAGGAGAAAGCAAAGAAGTTACATTACTATTGACTATGAAAACATCAGAAAACAATTTAGGACTAATTAGTAACCAAGCAGAAATTTATGAAGCATATAACGATTTAGGATTAGAAGATGTAGACTCTGCAGTTGCTAATAAAGCATCTAATGAAGATGATATGTCTAATGCAGACTTAGTAGTAACTGTAAAAACTGGTGAATACATCCTATTTGGAGGACTAACACTTTTAGTAATAGCCCTAATAGGAGTAGGAGCATATTTTATCAAGAAAAAGGTATTAAGATAAAGGGAGAAGGTGAAGAAGAGAAATGAAGAAAAGCATGAAATGCTTAGCAAGTATAGCAATCATTGCAGTAATGACCGTAGCACTAAGTTTACTGTTTAGTAGTAAAGTATTTGCTTGGATGCCTTCGCTTGCTGTTACCAATTCAACAGGTGTATTTCCACAGGGAAGTATGCAAGCTACTATGGCAAATGAAAGATGGAATTACTTAACCCAGCAGTGGACAACTACTTTAACAGGTGCACGTTACTTATGTGCAGACCAAGGAAGACCAATAAGAAGTGGTCATTTTGATCCAACCATTTATTATGCGGAGGCAAATGGAGGAGCACTGAAAACATATACCGATGGGCTTGAGGCATCTAAAACAGGATATGGAAACAGGGTAAGGAACGATTTTGCCAACAGAAGTAACGTTAGAAATGTAAGCGTATCCGTAAGCACCAGTGAAAACCTAGATAGTAGATTTAATAGAAGTGAAGTTGCTTTCCTTTTACTATTAACAGATAATAGGTACTTAGATGCTGCAAAAACTGCAGCAAGAAGAGAAATGAGTGAGATTCATTCCCAATTATCTGGAGAAGAAAAGCCAACGGATTATGAAGTAACTATTGATCCAGTTAGAACTTATGGCGAATGGAGTGGAGACCCTAATTTAGGATCACAAGTAGGGGTTATGGAAACATCGGATAGAGCAGAAGATGGTTATCAAATAGCTTATTCTGGAACTTATTCTTCTACATCTGGTGGAAAAGATGCTCAAATTGCTTATGTATTATCTGTAAGTAATGATGCCTATGGAGCAATGGCAGAACAATATTCTGATGAGGATATTCAAACTGCTTATTGGATGTTAGTAGATCCAGATGGAATTGGAAGCTTGCATAAGTTAACGGCAAAAGGAAGAGAGTTATATCAAAAATCAGAAGAATATGCAAAATTCTTACAAGAAACAAGTGGAGGATATAAAGCAACAATTGATAATTCCAATGCACAAGTGATTGTAAATCAAAGTACACAAGAATATATAGCAGGACCATTTACTATTGATTATCCAGATTACGAAGATATTTCCTACATTAAATCCATGTATATAACAAATGGTACTCAAAATTTAGTAGTAGATGAGCAAAACCAAGGATTTGAAATTATTTGTAAAGGAGCGGAAACAGAAGTACCAGGTTCTAACGGACTTACAAAAGTATATCCAAAAAGTGGAGAGCCATTCTTTATCAAATTTTCAGCAGCAGCTTTAAATTTTCCAACCAGAGTAAAATTACAAGTACAATTTGAGTATATTGGAAATTGTACAGTAGAATATGATAGATATGAATCACGTCTGCATGTTTATCGTTATATTGGTTATACAGAAACTAGCGGAGAATATTCTATGTTATCTGGTACAGTAACTTTCACAGCGACAGTAACTTATGAGGAAAATAACCCTATCCGAATACAAGAGACAGGTCATACGGATGACTGTTTAAAAAATAATACTTCTGGTAGAGATGATGAGAACTTTACTTGCTGTGGAGGAAAGGCTTATGATAGATGGGTAGATAATTGGGTAACAAAGAGAGAAACTGTTTCTAGAGTAGCACAAGCTTACCAGCCATATGTACAAATGAGAGAATGGGTAGAATATGATGAAAATGGTCAACCTATTCCAAAACAATCTAGAACAACTGTAAACTATAATGTAGACCAAGGAGTTATATCAGGAAATTGGTATAAATATCAAGGTGGTTGGGAAGAAGAAGAAATCCCAGGAATGAACCAAGAATTTAATGGAGACGTAAATGTAGATGGAACAGAGACCGGTGTTATTATAGACCTAACCTTTAAACTAGGTGGAACTGTATGGGTAGATATGGATGGAGGAAAAGAAAGCTTAGGAGATGCTCATTATGGTTCAGGAGATACACCAATGAGTGGAGTGCCAGTATATCTATATAGACAAGATGGAACTTTAATAGCACAAGTAACAACAGATGGAAGTGGAAATTACAAATTCACTCGTCTAAATGCAATGTATAAATACTATGTAAAATTTAGATATAATGCACAATATTATGAACCAGTACAATATGTAAGTCCATACAATGGAAATTGGACAACAAATTCTAATGGTACAGATGTAAGAAATGAAAGATTAGAAATTAATGCAAGATTCCAAACCATTTCTGCATCACCAGATAACTATACAAGACCAGGAGGAGGTTCTAATAGTACTTATACTAGAGACCAACTAGAAGCAGCAGGAGCTATTGACCAATTTGGAAACTTAACAGGAGGAAGTAGTTCACAATCTGCATATGTAGTAGATTGTCAATTAGAATCTTTCACAGGAAATGGTAGCATAGATTTATATCCAGTAGAGAACGTTTTCGTAATAGATTATGCACAAAACCAATTAAGCAGAACCATTATTAATGCAACACCAATCTACGAGAAAATCATGCATATCAACCAAGGATACAAAGAAAGACAAGAAGTAGACTTAGCATTAAAGAAAGACGTAGAGAAGGCAACATTAGAGATTAATGGAAAAACTCACGTATATGAGTATGACCAAAGAAGTGAAGCAAACGATCCAAATTATGATGGAACCTTTGATGTAAGTGTCAGAATTTCTGATGGCTACTATAGCACAGAATACTCAAGAGAGCTATATAAATCAGATTATGCATATAAAGTAAGTCAATATGGAGAAAACTATGCAGAATATGGAAAAGACAAAGATGATGAGTTAAAGATATTTGTAACTTATAAATTAACAGTACGAAATCAATCCATGAGTGTACGAGGAAGAATAGACGAAATCGTAGATTACTATGATGAAGACTATACCTTTGTACCAGAGAGATCTTATATTGAATGGAGCGATGGTAGTAAAAATGAAGACCCAAGTATCTTCACAGTAGGAAATAGTAGCTTAGGTAGTACGCCGGGAAATATTAATGGATACAATAAAGTGTATGTAACAGGCGGAGATAGATATCTAAATGCAGGAGAAAAAGTAACCTATTATCTAACCTATGAAGTAAACAAAACAACAGATAGTAATGGAGAAGATTGGATTATCTTAGATGAAGAATTGCAAAGTGGAGAAGCAATAGGAGTAGGAAAAGAAAATATAGCAGAAATTAATAGATACTCTACCATCTATGCAGATGGCACACAAGTAGCCAATGTAGGAGATGTAGGAGGATTACCAGCAGGAATTATCGATAGAGATTCTAATCCAGGAAACGTAGAAGACACAGGAATAGGAAAAGATACAGGAACGAATGATTCTGTATATGAAAGATTTGAAGACGATAGCGATAAAGCACCAAACATTAGAATTATCCTATACAGAGACGACGAAGAAAACAGGGTAATACAAGGAACTGTATGGGAAGACGACAGAAATGTAAATGATAATAGTATCAATAGAGGAACTACAGCAACAGGAGACGGAATAAGAGACGAAGACGAGACAAAGATAAATGGTGTAACCGTACAGCTAGTAGAGATAATGGATAATGGAACAGAATTTGTATGGAGAGAATTTGGAGACCATAGCCAAGACTATACAAGACCAATAGAGACAATAGGAAAAGGAACTGGTAGTGGAACCCAAGCAGAAGAAACACCAATTATCAATGTAGCAAATCTAGTAGAAAACTACAAATTTACAGGAGACTATACCGGACAATATGCATTCAAATCATTCATGCCAGGAAATTATGTAGTAAGATACATTTATGGGGATACCGTAAGAACAGTACTAGTAAATGACACATCAGAAAGCGAAGAAGCAAAAAATATTAGTAGTGTATATGGAGAACAAGGATTAAATGCAAAATCTTACAATGGACACGATTACAAATCTACAACCTACCAAGCAGGACTAGGAACTTATGACGGAAATAATACTCATGCAAGTTATGTATATGATATTGCAAAATCCGATGCAACCTCTGTAGTATCTGATGCAAAAGACTTAAAAACATTAGATAATATAAACACAACTATGTCAGATTTAAATAGTAGAGCAGAAGTAATTGATTATTCAGATAATGATTTAACAAACCATATAGCGGAAGTATTAGCATCTTATAGAGAACAACCAAACTATAATGGAGCAGCATATAATCAAACACAAGTTAGGTCTTTAGTACAAGAATTAATAGACAGAACAAAAATGACAGCAGAAACAGGAACTATGAATATCGAATTTGAATATAACACAGCAGAAACAGGAAATAACAGAAATAACAATCAAACAAGATATGTAGTAGCTAATGTAGATTTAGGACTAGAAGAAAGACCAAAATCACAACTTGCAGTAGAAAAAGAAGTAACCAATGTACAATTAACACTTGCAAATGGAACCGTACTATTTGATGCAGAAACAACAGCATCTAATGTATTATGGCAAGACCATAAATATTATCAAGCAGGATATAGAAATGGATTATTAGATGGAAGCAAATTTAGTACTATTACAGCAATTAGAAACTTAAATTCAAGTAAATTCGGATTAATCCAATTAACAATGGACGAAGAATTAATGCATGGAGCAACCATAAAAATTAGTTACAACATAACGGTAAGAAATGTAGGAGAAGCTGATTACAACGACGATAGTTTCTATTACACAGGAGTAGCATCTGATACCAATACTATTGTAAGAACAACAGCAAATCAAGTAATTGACTATATAGCAAATAACTTACAATTCTATGCAGCAGATAATAGTAGTTGGCAAGTAATCTCACAAGACGAATTATTAAATAATGGATTAGTCAATACAGCATTAGCAGATAATATTGCACAATATAATACCATTATTAGTACATCAAGTAGTGCAGCAATTGTTAATACACCATTAGTACCAACAATCTATAAAGATAGAATAGATAATAATGCACAAGATAGTGTGTCAGACCCGTTAGTATTAACACAATTAATTACAGCAGAAAATGATACAGACGACTTAACCTATAGAAATATAGTAGAGATAGTAAAAACAAGCAATACCGTAGGAAGAAAGAACGAATACTCCGTAGGAGGAAACCAAGATCCAAGCAAAGATCCACAAGAGATGGATAGTGACAGATCAGAAACAGTAAGAATATTACCACCATTTGGAGAAACAGGAATGTACTTCATTATAGGAATTACTATCATAGCAGCAGTAGGAATTATTATCGTAGGAGTTATCTTTATTAAGAAAAAGGTACTTAAGAAAAAAGAATAATCGGTTAAAGAAAACCAAAGAAAGGCTGTTATCCGCCAAGGCGGACAATAGCCTTTTAAAAAATATAATCTTTCTTATATCCCCTCTTATATCCGCTTTAACGGACAAAATAGTTAAGAATACATACATTACCCATATATCCGTTAAAGCGGACAAAAACTAAAAAAGATAATTCTTTCATATCCGTTTTAGCGGACGTAAGAGAGAAATAAATACAATACAATACAATTCAATGTGATATATACCATACCATACAGTACAATACAGTACAGTACAATACAATACAATACAATACCTATTACCATAAAGAAAGAATACTAAAGTTTATCAATGGTTTCTTTGCTTAAGCCAGTTATTTTTATAATGAAAGAGATATCCATGTTTTCCTCTTTCAGCTTCTTAGCGATGGAAAGCTTTTCTTCTTTTTTTCCTTCTTGTATACCTTCTGTTCTGCCTTCTTTTCTACCTTCTGTTCTGCCTTCTTTTCTACCTTCTTTTCTACCTTCTTCTCTGCCCTCTTCTCTGCCTTCTTTCAATCCTAATTCTTTTCCATCTTTTCTTCCTTCTTCTAGTCCGCTCATATATCCTGTATATTTTGCTTCTTTTTCATCCAAAATAGCTTTTTCTCTTAATTCTGCTATTCTCTGCATTCTCGCATCTTCACTGATTCCTTCTAGCCTCACTCTTGCTTCTTTCATATTTACATTTTCCTTCATATATATTTCCACCTCTTCACTTTCAGGATTTTCTAGGAATTTTAGCCATTTTAATAGTTGGCTATTTTCTTTTGTTTCCTGCATTTTCTTTATTTTGGGTAATTCTATTATATGTAACTCTAAATCTTCTGTCAATACGTGTTTTCTTTCATTTTCCTCGATTATCTTCCACTTGCTATGCATTTCTAACGCTTCCAAGCCTTTTACTTCAAAATCCGTAATTAATATAGATATGGTTCTTTTTAATGCTTGGTATTCCTCACTTTCTTTTATTGTTTTTGCATATCTCCTTGCCCAATAATATAGTAGCCTTTCTTTTATGTGGTTTGCTTCTCCTACTTGCATTTCTATATGGCAATATTCTT
>CALXAS010000006.1 GCA_944386315.1 uncultured Clostridia bacterium
ACATCTACTTTTATAGACTCTGTCATAGCCTCAAACATATCCATTCCTTCTAATCTGTATTGTACAACTGGGTCTTTTTGTCCATAAGCACGAAGCCCTATACCATTTTTTAATTCGTCCATATCATCAATATGGTCCATCCATTTTTGGTCTACTATTTTTAAAGTAACTACTCTTTCTAATTCTCTTAAAGGTTCTTCTCCAAATTCTTGTTCTTTTTGCTCATAAATAGCTATTGCCTTTTCTTGTAACTCTTCTACGACATCTGGAGTAGATATTTTTTCTTTTCCAAGACTATCCAAATGCGTGATGCCAAATATACTAGTTACCTCTTGCATAAATGCTTCTTTATTAATGCCATTTTCTTCTATATAATCGTTAACTGTTTCTTGCGCAGTAGAAGCAATCATTTTTAATACATTATCTTTTAAGTTATCTCCATCTAGTACTTCTCTTCTTTGTTTATAAATAACCTCTCTTTGCATATTCATAACATCGTCATAGTTTAATACGTTCTTTCTGATAGCAAAGTTTCTACTTTCTACCTTTCTTTGAGCGCTTTCCACAGACTTAGAAATCATCTTAGATTCAATTGGCATATTTTCATCTGCACCTAATGCATTAAATACAGTGGTAATTTTGTCTCCACCAAAAATTTTCATTAGGTCATCATCTAGTCCAATATAGAAACGAGATTCTCCTGGGTCTCCTTGACGTCCACTACGACCTCTTAACTGATTATCAATTCTTCTAGATTCATGTCTTTCTGTACCAATAATTTTTAATCCGCCTGCTTCTAATACTTTTTGTTTTTCTTCTTTAATTTCTTGGTCATATTTTTCTTCTAGTTCTTTAAATTTCTTTCTAGCATCTAAAATTTCTTGGTCATCTGTTTCGTTAAATGCTGTTGCTTGTTCAATTAGTTCTGGTGCATATTTTAGCTTTCTCATTTCTTGTTTTGCAAGATATTCGCTATTTCCTCCTAGCATAATATCAGTACCACGTCCAGCCATGTTTGTGGCAATAGTAACTGCACCATATTTACCTGCCTGTGCTATAATTTCCGCTTCTTTCTCATGAAATTTAGCATTTAATACTTCATGCTTAATTCCTTCTTTAGAAAGTAATTTACTTAATTTCTCTGATTTTTCAATAGAAACCGTACCTACTAACACTGGTTGTCCTTTTTCATGACTTTGCTTAATATCCGCAATAACTGCTCTAAATTTAGCCTCTTCATTTTTATAAATAACATCATGATGGTCATCACGTATCATTGGCTTGTTGGTTGGAATTTCTATAACATCTAAATTATAAATTTCCTTGAATTCTTCTTGCTCTGTCATGGCAGTACCTGTCATACCTGCTAATTTTTCATACATTCTAAAGTAATTTTGGAAAGTAATGGTAGCAAGTGTTTTAGACTCGTCTGCAATTTTCACATGTTCTTTTGCTTCAATTGCTTGATGAAGTCCATTATTGTATCTTCTTCCTACCATAATTCTTCCTGTAAATTCATCAACAATTAATACTTCTCCATCTTTTACAATGTAATCAATATCTTTTTTCATAATGCCATGTGCACGTAATGCTTGGTTGACATTGTGTACTAATTCAGAATTTTCTATATCGTTAAAGTTCTCTAAATGGAACTCTTCTTCTGCTTTTTTTATACCTTTTTGTGTTAATGTTGCAGACTTTGCTTTTAAATCTACGATGTAATCGTATTTTTCATTGTCCTCGGCTTGTTCAAAATCTTTTACATCTTCTTCTACAATTACTTTTGGCGTTAGTTTTCTAACAAAACTATCCGCTTTTTTATATAAATCAGAAGACTTGTTTGCTCTACCAGAAATAATAAGTGGTGTACGTGCCTCATCAATTAAAATACTATCTATCTCGTCCACAATTGCATATTTTAATTTTCTTTGTACTAATTGTTCTTTATAAATTACCATATTATCTCTTAGATAATCAAATCCGAATTCGTTGTTGGTACCATAAGTAATATCACATTGATAAGCTTCTTGTTTTCCTTTTGGGTTCATTCCACTAATAACTAGCCCTACTGTTAACCCTAAGAAACGATATACTTTTCCCATCCACTCACTATCTCTTTTTGCTAAATAATCGTTTACTGTAATAATATGTACGCCTTCTCCCTCTAGGGCATTTAAATAAGCAGGTAAAGTAGCCACCATTGTTTTTCCTTCACCAGTTTTCATTTCTGCAATTCTACCTTGGTGTATAATAATACCACCAATTAATTGCACATCAAAATGTCTTTGTCCTATTACTCTTTTTGCCGCTTCTCTTACTGTAGCAAATGCTTCTGGAAGAATATCGTCTAGTGTTTCTCCTATTTGTAATCTATTTTTAAAATCTTGCGTTTTTGCTCTTAACTGTGCATCAGATAATTTTTCCCATTCTGGTTCTAATGCATTAATTTTGTTTACAAGAGGCATTACTCTCTTTACTTCTTTTTCACTATATGACTTAAATAATCCCATGTCTTTCATCCTTTCGTTTTTTTTACGTTTTTTACTATATCACTTTTTCAAATAAAAAGCAATTTATTTTCTCATATTTCTTTTGGAATTACATATATTGTATAGCAAAGAAGTTAAGTTTTAAGTGGAAAAAGGAAGGTATGCGATTTATGTTTATTTATCCTATTAAATTAAATGGTTCTATGATATTTAGAGTTTTAATGGTTGTCATTGTCATTATTGTACTGGTGATATGTGGATTTGCGGCTTTTGGCGTGTGGAAGGCTACCGGTATGGTATCGGATGATATTCCTTCTTCTGAAGTGCAAGTATTAACGAATCAAAATTATGCTACTATTTTGGATACGGTTCATAACAATATCGATGCCTATGTAGGACAAAGAATTAAATTCTCCGGTTTTGTGTATCGTGTGTATGACCTAAATAATGAGCAATTTGTATTAGGAAGAAATATGATTATTAGTTCTGATTTTCAAACAGTTGTAGTTGGCTTTTTATGCCATTACAAAGATGCTATTTCTTATGCAGACCAAACCTGGGTAGAAATTGAAGGAACCATTACCAAAGGGGATTATCATGGTGATATGCCTATCTTAGAGATTACTTCTATTCAAAAAATAGAAAAGCCTAATGATGAATATGTTTATCCTCCTGACGAAAACTATATTCCTACTTCTGCTATTTTATAAATTTAAATAGGTGGCTATTCATCTAGAATAACCACCTACCATCAAACTAATATGCATTGCGTTGCTACTTTGAAAACACGATTAGTCCTATAAATTAATAAGATTATAATACATTCCTTTTCTTTCTATTAAATCTTGATGACTTCCTTGTTCTAGTATGGCTCCATCTTTTATGACAATAATATTATCAAAATTCTCAACACTATCTAATGTATGGGCAATTACTATAACTGTTTTTATTTTTGAAAGTGTATCTATTGTTTTTTCTATCTCTTTCTTACTTTTTTTATCTAAGCTACTCGTTACTTCATCAAATAAAATAATTGGTGTATTTTTTAATATTACTCTTGCAATTGCTAATCTTTGTTTTTGTCCAACAGATAAATTGTTATCATTTTCTAACACTATTTCATCATATTTGTTTGGCAATGTTTCTATAAACTCCTCTATATTTGCGAGTTTGCATGCTTGTATTATCTGCTTATCTGTAGCCTCTGGATTTACCATCAATAAATTTTCTTTAATACTCATATTAAATAACATAGGTTCTTGATTTACAATAGAAATAGCATTTCTAAGACTTGTTTCCGAAAAATCTTTTATATCATGACCATCTATCAAAATTTCTCCTTCATAATTCTCATATTGTCTTAAAAGTAATTTAAATATGGTTGTTTTGCCACTTCCACTCATTCCTATAAAGGCATTTTTCTCGTTTGATTTTATCTTAAAAGATATATTTTTTAAGACGACATCTTCTCCATATCCAAATGTAACATTTTTAAATTCTATATTTCCCTTTATATTATCATAATCTATATTTCCAAATTTCTCTTTTTCCAATTCACTGTCTTCTAATAATGATTTTATCCTTCTCATGTTTGCAGTGAATTCCGAAATACCAAAATCATGTTCAATAATCCTATGAAATACGTCATCTACTATAGTCGTCATATATGTAATAAGTAGCATAGCAGTTTCCACATCAATAATAGCAACTCTCAATTCTTGAATAATATATAATAAAATAATAGCATCTCCAACAATTCTAATAGTCCATTTAGTGGTATTTACACTTTTCCCTAACAGCCTTCTTGTTGTTCTAACTTTTTTTAGTCCTTCTATATCTTTCTCAAATAGATGAAAACATTTCTCTTTTAAATTCAACGCCTTTATTTCTCTAACACCTTTGGATGTTTCACTCACCAACGTAGAATAACTATCTGAATATTCAAATTCTTTTTTTAGATATTGTTTAGATTTATCTAGCTGTATTTTGAATAAAAATAAACTTATTCCAGAAATAATAGTTACTCCCAAACCAATTTTCCAATCTATAAAAAATATAATACATAACATCACTACAGATGTTGCTATATACGCACTTTCTTCTAGTAAAGAACTTATCGTACGCATCATATCACTATCCGCGGCTTTAATTGTGGTATATATTTTTCCTGATTTCATATTTTCAAAGGATGCCATCGATAAGTTGAGAATTTTAGCATATATCTTTTTTTGAAGATTAGCCGCAATTTTCTCTCCAATTGTAATTACAATTTTTCTATATTGGTTATGACAAAAAGTGATAGAAAAAATTCTTAACAAAGCACATATCATCACTAATTTCACTGCTTTATCAAAGTTTAAACTCATAATATTGGCTATTAATTTAGAATTCATTGTTGTATATAGCATAGCTGTTACAACAAATACTATCATGAATACGATTCCTATCATATATTGTTTTTTATTTTCTTTTGAATATCTAAATAAGTCTCTAAATGCCTTAAAAAATCCATATTTTTCTTTTTTCATTTTCCTTCTCCTCGTATATAGATGTATTATTTCTAATATGCTATAGTATAACAATTATTTATTTCTTTTGCAATATATAGATTATTTTCTGTTAGGATTATTCCCTATCAAAAATCGCCTTCATTACTCCTTTATCTATTAGCGTTCCATATACATTTTTTAAGATAATCAAAATGATAGGTCCTATAAACATTCCTATTACACCAATTAAACGAAATCCTGTGTACATAGCAATCAAAGTAAATATGGGATGGATTCCTATTTGACCTGAAACCACTCTAGGTTCCATAAATTGTCTTACCATTCCCATGACAATTAGCAAGATAATTAAGGAAACTCCTAAAGTAATATCTCCTTCACACGCTACAATAATCGCCCACGGTATCATAACTGTTGCCGAGCCAAAAATAGGAAGTGCATCTACAAAACCTATTCCTAATGCTGCAAGTAAGGGATACTCTACTGACATTCCCATAAATTGAAAAATGTATAAACCGATTAAACAAACAATAAAAGAGGCTAGTACTAAAATAGCTTCTGCTTTTAAAAAACATCCTAGAGAATGAATAATTTCTCTTACATGTTTCCCCAATCTTTTCACCCATATTTCTGGCAGATGATGTTCTACTTGGTCTAACATATAAATTTTGTCGGTGCAAATGAAATACAATGCGATAATGGACACTACTGTATAAATAGCGATGGTTGGGATGGATGTAATCACATTTAAAAGTCCATTTAAAGCATCTTTTGCCCATTCAGATACTGTAGCTAGCAGGTCATTTCCTGCATTTTGTAATACTTGCAAAAATTCTTGTGGTATAGCAAATTTACTCATATCAAACCCACTTACTAAATTTTGAAACTGGATAGAAATTTTAGAAAAATATCCATTTAACCCCTCTAAAAGGTTAGAAGACTCTGTAATTAATGTAACAATTCCCCATGCAAGCAAACCTATGATAATACCTAATGCCACAACAAATACAAGAATACTACTTGCTTTTCTTGTAAATTTAAAATGCTTCATTAAAAAACGTATAATCGGTTCTATTAGGAGGGATAGAATGAACGCAATTAGAAAAGGCATGTAAAATATTGCTAGTTTAAAAGCGAGATAAATGCCTATGATAGAAAGTAAAAGAATCAATATTTTTT
The DNA here is from genome assembly GCA_944386315.1 of uncultured Clostridia bacterium. Classification (GTDB taxonomy): domain Bacteria; phylum Bacillota; class Clostridia; order TANB77; family CAG-508; genus UMGS1663. The sequence goes on from CALXAS010000006.1 coordinate 6,176, forward strand.
TAAACACTTTTGACCAATAGTGCATGTCCATAATCATATCTATGTACCCTCCATATACTAATAATAGTATATGGAGCTTGTCTATAAATTATTCTGCATTTTTTTCTTGACTACAACAAATATTCTCTAGTGTATCGCAAACACTTTCTGTACTTACATTTTGGTGACTTGCTAAGTCTCCTAATGTTAACATTCCTACTATCTTGTTATTGTCATCTACTACAGGTAATCTTCTAATTTGATTTTGAGACATTAATTTTTCTGCCTTAGTAATATCTTCTTCTGGTCTGCAACAACATACATTGCAAGTCATAATATCTGTTACTTTAGTTTGACAAACATCCTTGTCACATGCAATACTTCTTAATATAACGTCCCTATCTGTTACAAGTCCTACTATTTTTTGTGTATTATCACAAACAGGAATACATCCTACGTGTTTTTCACACATTATTTTTGCGCAATCCTTTACAGTACTTTCAGGAGTAACATAAGCTACTTCTTTACACATACAATCTTGTATTTTCATAATTTTATCCTACCTTTCTTCATCATTTTATACGATTAGTATGTGCATTTTTCTAATCTTTATATCCCTTTTATTTTTCATTTTTTAGAAAAATTTTCCAAAAAATAAAGGACAGACCTCTTCTATCTCAAAGAAATCTTGCCCTTTACTTTCATACTGTTAAGCCATTCTGCTAACAATGTAGGCTGTTATAAGAAAAAATCCTAATGGTGCTGAAGCCCACCTTAATCCCTTATACCATTCCGGAATGTCTAGAATAACCAAAGTTCCTGCAATTCCTAAAAAGGTTAGTGGGATATCCGCATAATCTAATGGGATATTCAATGTAATATCTAATGTAATACCCATTATTGTCCACTCCATGCGTTTTGGTGGAAAAAATGATAATACAAATATTACAAGATACAACACCATCAATATGAGACCTGTAAGAGAAAATATTAAAGATAAGCTTTCTTTATGATTGCCCTTCTTTTTACTCTCTTTTTCATAAGACTCATACGATAAAGGGGATAAAAAACGGTCCGCTTGAATAGAATATATTTTTGATACAAAAAAACATACCCAAGTCCCCAAAACCAGCATAGCTTTTATCATTCCCATAAGCACACCCTCCTGAAAACATGAAAACACAGTTAACAGTAACTTTATCCAACCAAGTGCTCTTGGATAAATAAAAAACAACTGGCAATTACCAATTGTTTCTATTATACTATAAAGTTACATAATTTTCAACGAAAATCTTCGTATTTTTCAAACCTAATTAAAACTTTAAATAATTTTCATAATCTCTCGGCTCTGGCCTTGTGGGTCTTCCTCCTGGAAAAGGCGGTCTTGTGGGTGGTCTATTGCCCGGTCCACCTGGGAATGGAGGTCTCATTGGAGGTCGGTGTGGAAAATTGCCACCGAATAATTGTCTTAATATTAGAATACGAATTAAATCTCTAAGAAGCGGATTGTTTATCCTTGCTTGTTGTCTGTTTTCCTCTTCTACTCCCCTATTCTCTACTATTTTGCTCTGGCTATTATTCCTATTTCTTATAGACGCATTAGATAAATTGCTAGAAATAGCACTTACACTATTTTTCTTTTCCATGCTTCTATTATTTTCGTCTTTAGCAGTACTTCTATTTTCTCCATTTACATATTGTACTATCCTTGTATTACAACAAACTTTTTGAAAAACATCTTCTGTCAAATTATCTACCACTTCTTTTGTAATTTCTGTATGACAATTTTCACAAGCATTTTCTACAATTGGCTGAATAATACGGTAACATTCTGGATACCATTCTTCCATTTCTGGTGACATTACTCTACTTACTTGCTGTGTATTATTGGAAACAGGTAAGTACATTTCATAGTTTCTGTTATATGTAGGTATGTCAGGCTCTATAGAATATCCTAATACATTTCTCATGTAATCTTCATAATTTTGATAATACATAGTTTTCCTCCTCTTTTTTGTATTATCTTATGAAGATATAATAAAAAAAGTGACAGTCACTTTTATAACTGCCACCAAATTTTAAACCTCTCGTTTTAATAGAAAAGCACCATATTTTTACAACTTTTTCACTAATTCTTTAAACAAGTTTCCTCTTTCCTCAAAGTTTTTAAATAAATCAAAGCTAGCACTAGCAGGAGAAAATAATACTACATCTCCTGGTTTTGCTTTTTCATGGGCTAAATTTACTGTTTGTTCTAATGTATCACAACGATAAATTGGCATTTGTTTTCCTTGTCTTAGTAATTCATCCTGTACCGCTTTTTCTATTTTGTCTGCTGTTGCTCCCATTAGAATCAAAGTTCCTACTTTATCTACAATTGGCTTTCCAATAGGGGCATAATCTAAATGTTTATCATAGCCACCTGCAATTAAAACAATGTTTTCATCAAAAGAAGAAAGTCCAGCCATTGTCCTAGAAGGGCTTGTTCCAATAGAATCGTTATACCACTTTACGCCATTTATTTCTCTTACCAATTCTATTCTATGTTCTACTCCTTTAAACTTTTTGATAGCTTGTAATTGGTTTTTGGTATCTACTAAGCTAGAAGTAGCAGCAAGGGCTGCACATATATTTTCATAATTATGTACTCCACGTAAAGGAATTTCTTTTACAGAAAGCAACTGTTCTCTAATACCATTTGCTCTACATTGTTTCATAATACCGTCCTCATAAACATATCCTTCATTTGGAATATTTCCTTTGCTACTAAAGAATAATACTTTGCCTTTTGCATCTTTTGCAAAACTTCTTGTAATTTCATTATCATAATTTAAAACTACAGTTCCTGTTTCTTTTTGATACATAAAGATATTCTTCTTTGCTTCTATATATTCTTCATAAGAGCGATGTACATTTAAATGATTAGGAGAAATATTTGTAACAACAGAAATTCTTGGGCTTACTTGCATATCCATTAATTGAAAACTGCTTAATTCTAATACCACAATATCTTCTGGTCTCATTTCTTCTATTTTGGTAAATAGTGGAATACCTATATTTCCTCCTAAAAAACAACGATATCCCTTTTGTTTCAAAATTTCATATATCAAACTGGTTGTGGTTGTTTTTCCGTCACTTCCTGTTACACCTATAATTGTTCCTGGGCATAGCATCATTACCATTTCTATTTCTGAAGTAAGGATGGCTCCTCTTTCTACTTCTTTTTCTATTTCTGGTAAGAACGGCATGGCACTTGGAGAACGAAAAATAATATCAAAATTTTGCAAATAAGTTAAGTTATTTTTTCCAAAATAATATAGCATTTCATATTTATTAATTTTATCAATAGCTTCTTGGTCAATATTATCTAACTCTCTGTTATCAAACACAGTTACCTTCGCTTTATGCTCATAAAAATAATCTAGTAAAGGCAAATTGCTAACACCTATACCGATAATAGCTACTCTTTTGCCAACTATATATTGATTAAATTCTTCTAATTTTTCATTTACATATTTCATACAAACTTCCTTTCTGCTCTCTTTAAGCAAGTATTGGTATTTCTTCTATGTATGTTTCTAATTTATTCGTAGAACTTTCTACATTTTTACAATCCGTTACATCTACTATAATGGTTTTATCATATTTTTTATAAAATCCTGCTTGTTGTTGCAATGCATCTCTTTTTATAATATGTGCCTTTAAAGCTTCTTTTTCTTTTTTTGTGGTATAACCATATTGTTTGCTTTTTCTATTTACCCTTTCCTCTAAAGATGCTGTTACTAAAAAATGATAATCTAAATCTGGATAAATTTCCATTAAAGCTCTACCAGAAACTATTAAATTATATTGTTTTTTCATTTCATTTATGAGTGTACGTGCAAATTCAAACAAATGTGTATTATCTGCTGCTCCTCCTGCTACAGATACTAACATAGAATTTTCTTTAGATTGCAATTCTTCTTCGTCTACTTTTTGTCCATCTATATAAATAACAGTTTCTCTATTTTCTATTTTTAACTGTACTTTTAAAATATCCATTACTTTTTTGATATCTATATGAGAAAAACTTTTTTGTAATACTGCGACATCTTCTATTTTTTCTTTTTGTCTTTGCATTACTGCATATACAATTCCTCTATATAAATTGCCACCTTGAAATAAAATGCTATCTGGTATTCTATTTAGTAATTCTCTACAAATAGAAGTTTTTCCACTTCCCACTAGACCTTCTATTCCAATTACAATATGTTCCATTTTTTTATCACTCCATTTTTTCTTATTTTTTTGCATCATATCATATTTTTGATTACTTGTAAAATTGCCCTAAATATGCTTTTAAAATATTTTTGCTTTATTATATTACATTTTTGTAAGATTTTGAATATTTTTTTAGAATTTGTTCAAAATATTTTTAGAAGAGGAAATGGAGGTGCTGAATTTATGGTAGAAAAAAATAAGAAGAATAACTCAAAAAATAATAAAGGTAACAAAAACAATAGTAACAACAATAGCGAAAAAACAGAATAAAGATAATCCCTGCAATATTTCGAGAGCAGACTTTTTAAGCGCTTCTTAAGTAGAAACGTTTCTAAAGTCTGCCCTCTTATTTTCTATATTAAATAATCTAAAATATTTCCCATCATATCCATAATAGAAATTTTTTTCAATGTTTTTCCCCTTTTTATAAAAATTTTGATTTTTTAGACAAATAAAAAAATACCACGTATTAGTGGTAAAATAGAAAGCAGTTAAATTGCCTTAAGTATGATGCTAACACATAGCACTTACCTGGATTATGGCATACAAAAAAGGACTTACTGTTTAACTATCTTAAGTTTAACATTTTTGAATTCTAAAGTCAATAGAAATTTTAAAAAAATTAAAATTTATGCAAAATAGAATTGATGTAATTACTAAGAGATTATGCTAGTATATAGCACTTACCGAGATAATGGAATCTCACTTAGATTTACTGTTACATCAATTCTTTAATAGTATATGCAACTTATACCTTTTTAATCTTGTTTTGAAATATTTCTTGTGGAAAAATAAATGGTGGGAGTATATAACCATCTTGTCTCAATTTCTGTAATTCTTTTTGATAGCTTCCTTTTGTAATTAAATTTGAATACATTAAATTTGAAAATACATCAGCAATTTGTATAAAACAATTTTGCGATGAATCAAAATATTGTACTTGTACATTATCTATCAGATTATTGTTTAGTAATAATTCTTGATTTAAATAATCTTCTAAGGAATATTTCGAATCAGTCTTTACGTTCCTCTCATCAATTTGTAAAAATATTTCTTTATCTTTTATATACTTCTTTTTTATTGAGTTAATTAAAAAGATTTTTAACAAATAGTTAAACGTCCTAGCCTTATTTTTTATAAATCTTTTATCTAATAAGTTATTATCTAAAATAATATAGCGAACTTCTAATAAATTATTTTGGCAAAAGAAATTTATAAAATTTAATTTCATTGGTTTATCCATAGAAGATCCTTTTAATTCAATAAATTTACCTTCTCGATTAAACATTTTCCCTTCTATGTCTAGTTCTCTTAAAGTATCTATGTTTTTTCGTATAAAAGTTTTATAAACTCTCCTTAGTCTTTTAGAATCTTTTGGTATAACTATTCCAATAACAAAATATCTATTTAGCTTTTGTGAGGTTGGATGGATGCTTCCAGATTCATCTATATACATACTAATCATAATATCTCTCCTAAGCTTTTTACATATTTTAACAAAAGAATAAATAAAATTCAATAGTTTATACAAACATTTTTTCTATTCTATTCAATTTTACATATGGAAAACTTTTTGTCACCAAAAGTCAACAATTTCACAAGATTTTCACAAAACAAATTTTTATCTTTCCAAATACTTCTTTAAAAACTTACCTGTATAACTTTGTTCATTCTTTACAATTTGTTCTGGAGAACCTACTGCCACAATTTGACCTCCTTTTTCTCCACCTTCTGGTCCTAAGTCTATAATATAATCTGCTGTTTTTATTAAATCTAAATTATGCTCTATTACAATAATGCTATTTCCTTCATCTACAAAACGTTGCAAAATATCTACTAATTTGTGTACATCTGCTATATGAAGTCCTGTTGTTGGCTCATCTAAAATATATAGTGTCTTTCCGGTCGCTTTTTTAGACAATTCTGTGGCTAACTTTACACGTTGTGCTTCTCCTCCTGATAGCGTAGTAGAAGGTTGTCCGAAGCTTAATATACCCTAATCCTACATCATATAGTGTTTGTATTTTTTGTTTGATACGAGGAATATTTTGAAAAAATTCTAATGCTTCTTCTACTGTCATATCAAGCACGTCTGCTATTGTTTTTCCTTTATATGTTACTTCTAGTGTTTCCTTGTTATATCTTTTTCCTTTACATACTTCACATGGTACATAAATATCCGGTAAGAAGTGCATTTCTATTTTTAAGATACCATCACCATGACAAGCCTCGCATCTTCCACCTTCTACATTAAAGCTAAATCTACCTTTATCAAAGCCTCTTAACTTTGACTCGTTCATACCGGCAAATATATCTCTAATGTGGTCAAATACACCTGTGTAAGTGGCAGGATTAGAACGAGGTGTTCTTCCAATAGGAGATTGGTCAATATTAATGATTTTATCTATATTTTCTAATCCTTTTACTTCTTTGCATTTACCTGGTTTTTCCATAGAACCATTTATTTCTTTAGCCACACTTTTATACAATACATCATTCACTAGTGTACTTTTTCCAGAGCCAGATACACCTGTTACACAAATAAATTGTCCTAATGGGAATTTTACATTGATATTTTTTAAGTTATGTTCTACTGCTCCTTTTACTTCTATTGCTTTACCATTGGATTTTCTTCTTTTCGCTGGCACACGAATTTGTTTTCTACCACTTAGGTAATCCCCTGTAACAGAACCTTCTACTTTTTTAATTTCTTCTGCTGTACCTTGTGCCATTACTCTTCCACCGTGAATACCAGCACCCGGTCCTATATCAATAATTTGATCCGCTGCATACATAGTGTCTTCATCATGTTCTACCACTAAAACGGTATTTCCCATATCTCTTAATTTCTTTAAAGTTGCAATTAACTTATCATTATCTCTTTGATGTAGACCAATACTAGGCTCATCTAAAATATATAAAACACCTGTTAATCCAGAACCAATTTGGGTAGCAAGCCTTATACGTTGTGCTTCTCCACCAGATAATGTTCCTGCTGCTCTGGAAAGCGTTAGATATTCTAATCCTACATCCATTAAAAATTGTAGTCTTTTATTTAATTCTTTTAAGATTTGGTCTGCAATCATTTGGTCTTTTTTGCTAAGTTCTAAATGATTTAGATAATCTTTTATCTTATCTACAGACATATCTGTTAATTCATTAATATTTTTGTCTCCCACTTTAACTGCTAAACTAGTTTCACTTAATCTGGCACCATGACAAGTAGGACACTCGCTATTGCTCATATATAGTTCATAAAATCCTCTCATTGCTTGAGATTTTGTTTCATTATGTCTTCTTTCTAATGTAGGAATTACCCCTTCAAATGGAGAGGAATATTTTCTTGTTCCCGCTGCTGATGTATATTCAAAATCTATATTTTCTGTTCCTGTTCCATATAGGATTTTATCTAAAAACTCACGTGGTAACTTTTTAATAGGCACAGAAATATCTACACCATAATGCTTTCCAATGCTTTCAAAGTACATTTTGGCCATGGTGTCTCCTCTCTTCATCGTACTTGCTCCAAAAGCTTTTATTCCATCATATAAAGTTTTATTTTTATCAGGAATAATTAAATCTTCATCCATTTTCAGTATATATCCAATTCCCGTACAAGTTGGACAAGCTCCAAATGGATTATTAAAAGAAAACATTCGTGGTGTTAATTCTTCAAACCCTATTCCACAATCTGGGCAGGCATAATTTTGGCTAAATAACATTTCCTTTCCATGAGTAGCATCTTCTATAACTACTAGATTATTCGCATGTTTTAAAGCAATTTCCACGCTTTCTGTTAATCTACTACGAATATCACTCTTTACTACTAATCTATCTACTACAATGGAAATATTGTGCTTTTTCTTTCTATCAATAGAAATGTCATCTGACAATTCGTACATTTCGCCATCTACTTTTACTCTTACAAAACCTTCTTTTTGAAATTCTTCTAATTGTTTGGTGTATTCGCCTTTTCTACCTCTTACAATCGGAGACATGACTTGAATTCTTGTACCTTCTTCTAATTCCATAATGGTGTCTACAATTTGGTCTATGGTTTGTTTTTCTATCTTTTTCCCACATTTTGGACAATATGGTACACCAATTCTGGCATAAAGTAGACGAATATAATCATAGATTTCTGTTACAGTTCCTACTGTAGAACGTGGATTTTTAGAAGTTGTTTTTTGGTCTATAGAAATAGCGGGAGATAGTCCCACAATAGACTCTGCATCTGGTTTTTCCATTAGTCCTAAGAACTGTCTTGCATAAGAAGATAGACTCTCTACGTATCTTCTCTGCCCTTCTGCATAAAGCGTATCAAATGCAAGAGAAGATTTTCCGCGAGCCAGAAAGTCCTGTAATAACTACTAATTTATCTCTTGGTATCTCTAAATCTATATTTTTTAAGTTATGTTCTTTTGCTCCTCTTATAATAATCTTATCATTCATGATAGTTCCTCCTTTTGCCCAAGAGAATTATACTATATTTTAAAAATAAAAACAAGAGTTTGTATGATTTTTGTATAGAATTCTAATAAATCCAAACCCCTTTTACAATATAAGGTAGTATTTCTGAAGGCTTGTACCAATCTGATTGTTTTGTACTTCCTCTATCTCCATTCGGATTAGATACATAAATGTTTTGTTCTTCATCCATGCCTAATAAGACTAAATAATGAGAAGCGGTTGTCCATCTATCATCTGGTCGATTATTTACACAAACTAAAATGGGCTTATCTTGTTTTAAATGCTCTCCCACCTTCTCTACTGTAAAATAGGAAGATTGATAAATAAAGTCACTACAAGAAATTCCCAAATCTTCTTCTAATACTGTTGGAATAGAATCTCCTGCTAAATGTGGATAATATAAATCTCTTAAATCTTTTGGCGTTACTTTTTCTCCATAGCCACTTGCAATAATGCTAAGCGCTGTAATACCACATCCATCTGTTTCTACAGTGTTATCCCAATAAGGAAGGTTCTTCCAACTTCCCTTATTTTGTTTATATTCTATATACTTTCTTTCTCCCCAACAAAATATGGTATCATATCCATTTTTCCCTTGTGTTCTCATTTGTCCTTTCACTATAGTATCATTGCTTGCATTGGTTTCTTTCGGAATTCCTTGCAAAATAATGAATAAAAGAACAGTTGTAATGCAAAATACAGCTAGTAAGAATAAAGTATCTTTTTTTAATTTTTTGTGTCTTCTCTTCTTTGGCTTCATATAAAATTCCTCCTTTCCTGCATTGTAGCAAAAAAGGAGGAATTATGTTTTAAATTTCTCTTACAATATTCTTAAGATTTTCTTTATTCTCCTGTTAATTCTTTTATTTTATCTCTTAATTCTGCTGCTTTTTCAAATTCCATATTGCTTGCATATTTTAGCATCTCATCTGTCATTTTATCAATAATTTGTTGTATATCCACATCTTTATCTAACTTGTACTCTGCTTGTGCTTCTTCTACAATGCTTGCCTTGATGGTATCTCTAATGGATTTTTGAATTGTTTGAGGAACAATACCATGTTCTTCATTGTATTTTGCTTGTATTTCACGTCTTCTATTCGTCTCATGAATGGCTTTCTCCATAGAGTCTGTTAATTCATCTGCATACATAATAACTTTTCCTTCTGTATTTCTAGCAGCACGCCCAATTGTTTGAATTAAAGAACGTTCTGAACGAAGAAATCCTTCTTTGTCCGCATCCAATATAGCAACGAGTGATACTTCTGGAATATCTAATCCCTCTCTTAACAAGTTGATTCCCACTAACACATCAAATTCTCCGAGTCTCAAATCTCGTATAATATCCATTCTCTCTAATGCCTTTATATCTGAATGCATGTATCTTACTTTAATATCAATTCCGGCTAAATAAGCGGTTAAATCTTCTGCCATCTTTTTCGTAAGTGTTGTTACTAAAACTCTTTGTTTCTTTTCTACTCTTTGTCTAATTTCTTCTATTAAATCATCAATTTGATTGCTTACTGGCTTTACTTCTATTTTAGGATCTAGTAATCCTGTTGGTCTAATAATTTGTTCTACTACATTTTCTCCAGAATGTTCCCTTTCATATTCTGCCGGAGTAGCACTTACGAAAATAACTTGATGAATTCTCTGCTCAAATTCTTCAAATTTTAAAGGTCTATTATCAAAAGCAGAAGGTAATCTAAATCCATATTTTACTAAAGATTCTTTTCTTGCTCTATCCCCATTATACATTGCTCTAACTTGTGGAATAGTAGCATGAGATTCATCTATTAATAATAGAAAATCCTCTGGAAAATAATCAAATAAAGTAAATGGTGGTGAACCTGGTTCTCTGCCACTAATATGTCTAGAATAGTTTTCTATTCCTTGGCAAAATCCTGTTTCCCTCATCATTTCTATATCAAAATTGGTTCTTTCTTCAATTCTTTGTGCTTCTAATAATTTACCTTGTGATTTAAAATAGGCGATTCTTTCTTCCTTTTCTTGTTCTATTGTCTCTATTGCTCTTTCCATCTTATCTTTGGTTGTAACATAATGGGAGTTTGGGAAAATCCAAATATGATTTCTAGTACTAATCGCTTTTCCTGTTAAAGGATTAATTTCTACAATTTTTTCTACCTCATCTCCCCAAAATTCCACTCGAATAGCACTTTCACTCTCGTCTGATGGATATATTTCTACAATGTCTCCTTTTGCCCTGAAAGTTCCTCTTTTAAAATCTAATTCATTTCTGCTATATTGCATATTAATCAATTTTTTTAACATTTCGTTTCTTTCTATTTTCATACCTGGTCGCAAAGAAACTGTCATATTTTCATAATCAATAGGGTCTCCTAATCCATAAATACAAGAAACAGATGCTACTACAATCACATCTCTTGTTTCAAATAGGGCTGCTGTTGCAGAGTGTCTTAGCTTATCTATTTCGTCATTGACAGAAGAATCTTTTTCTATATAAGTATCTGACTGTGGAATATAGGCTTCTGGCTGATAGTAATCATAGTAGGACACAAAATACTCCACACTATTTTCTGGGAAAAATTCTTTAAACTCTGAATACAATTGTCCAGCAAGTGTTTTATTATGTGCTAAAACTAGCGTTGGTTTCTGTACATTTTGTATGATGTTCGCCATTGTAAAGGTTTTTCCAGAGCCCGTAACTCCTAGAAGTGTTTGAAATTTTTTCCCTTCTTTTATTCCATTACTTAACTTTTCTATTGCCTCAGGTTGGTCACCTGTTGGCTTAAATTCTGAATGTAATTTGAACATATTTATATTCCCTTCATCTTATCATAACTATATTTCAATATTTTTTCTACAGGAAATTATAGCATACTACAACATAAAAAACAAGATAGCTAAAATTGCTATCCTGTTTTTGGTATCTTACAAGACACATAAAATCATTATTCAAATTTTGTCGATAATGTTTTCACTAAGCCATACGAATCTACCCTAAAGAAATACTCTCTTCCAAGTATCCCTACTCTTTTAGGATCTACTTCTTTCATAATCCTCTCTGCAAAAATCTTTTTTGTTGTGAGTTCTCCATGATTGACTAAAACTAATTTCAAATTCTTAAATTGTTTTAAAAAAGCAATCATTTCGTCAGCCTTCGCATGGGCAGAATACTCTGTCGTATATTCCACATCTGCTCTTTTCTTTGCAATCAATCCTCCTACTTCTACCATTTCGCCCAACTGCGTGTTCTTTAACCGGTTTCCCATTGTTCCTTCCGCAGTATAGCCTGTAAACTGTATTAATGAATTCTCTCTGGCTATATATTCTGGTATATATGTCTGAGCAGGACCATAAGATCCCATTCCAGAGGTTGTAAGAATTATCTTTTTATGAGTATCCATTAATACATTACTTCTACTTGCTTTGTCAACAAATGTCAAATTTTCAGGTAAGAACTCTCGCATTTCCGGTTTAACATCTAATCCATCTTTTATGTATAAATCTGTGTATCTAATTGCTAATTTCCCATCAAAATAGATTGGTATTTGTACATCAAGTTCTCCACTTTTCTGCATGTTTCTTAATTCGTATAATATTTCTTGTGCTCTTCCTAACGAAAATACTAAAGCAACTACTGTTCCATCATTATATAAACATTTTTTAATGTTATATTTAAAGCATCTATGAATTTCACTCGAATCCATACTTCCATAAGTCGACTCCTGAACCACCGTTAATGGTAAGTCTAAAATCCACTGTGGAATAGGATTAACATCAAAAAACATATTTTTATTATTATAATCTCCTGTAAACAATAAATTAATATCTTCATATCCAGGGTAACTAATTTGCACAAGAATAAGTGCTGCTCCAACAAGATGTCCATTATTGAGGAATGTAACCTTTATATTCTCATGTACTTTGATTGTTTCATTGTATTTGCACGGTTTTAAAAGTTCTAACGTTCTTTCTACATCTACATCCGAATATAAGGATTTAACATTTTTTCTTTTTGATACCGAATTTAATACTTTGAAACTATCATTTAAAGCTAGTGGCAATAATTTGCAAGTTGTTTCTGTTGCATAGATTGACCTAAAGAATCCATTTCTAACCATATATGGTAATCTGCCTATATGGTCAACATGAACATGCGTAACTAAACAAAAGTCAATATTCTCTGCATTAAAAGGTAATACAGAATTCATCTCTTCATATTCTCTTTCTTGAAACAAACCACAATCTACAACAAACCGCACTGTTTCTTCACTAGGAAGTTTGACAATTATAAGATTACATGAACCCGTAACCTCATTTTGCATTGCCATTACATCCACATAGAACCGACAATTTTTTCCCATAATGAAGTAAGCGATCAACAAAAAGACGTATTGAAAACCTCAAACTTAATCCTATATAATTGGACTAGAGTTTGAGGTTGCTT